>JAJKIL010000460.1 GCA_021154515.1 Niastella sp.
ACAATGCCGCCATGATAGCAATGACAGCCTATTATAAATACCTGGAGAATGATTTTACTGAATTAAGCAGTAGTCCTACAGCCAGGGCGGAATGGTAAGTTAGATTAGTTTTTTAGTTCGTTATCAAGAATAACACCCTAAACGTGTCCAACTCATATTTCCAGTTCAAACAATTTATAATAAACCAGGAGCATTGTGCTATGAAAGTATGCACCGATGCCTGCATCCTGGGCGCGTGGTTCCCGGATAAAATTCCACAGAACTCCACAATACTCGATATTGGGGCAGGAACCGGTTTGTTGATGATGATGCTCGCTCAACGCTCTCAGAACGAGATCCACGGCATTGAGATCGATGGGGCCGCATACCAGCAATTACAGGAAAACACCAGCCAAAACGACTGGCAACAACGCCTGACCGTATTCCAGGGCGATGCCCGCACCTTTCAATTTCCGCAGAAATACGATTTTATTATTTCCAACCCACCCTTCTTCGAATCCGATCTCCTTTCGGCCAATGACCGGGAACAAATAGCCAAACACAGCACCTTTCTTACCCTCGAAGAATTGATAAAAGTTATCGACGATAACCTGCAACCGCATGGTTCGTTTGGCATCCTGCTCCCCTATCATCGCTGGGAATATTTCGATCAGCTCGCCAATCAATACAGGTTTTCCCTTATAGAAAGACTGGTGGTAAAACAATCGCCCAGGCATGCCCCTTTCCGGGCAATTTTACAATATACCCGTAGCAATGCCGATTTTGCAACTACCCATGACCTGACGATCCAACAAATTGATCGCGTTTACACCCCGGAGTTTGTAAAATTGTTGAAAGAGTATTATCTATACCTCTGAGGAACAGGATTTGCATTTGGTGGAATGGGAATAGCTCTAGACAGAAGCATATGGTTAAGAGCAGCTGTTATTGTAATTTAGGTACAAATCATTAGCTGTTAATTCATGATAACCAGTTGAATAAATAGCAGTGTAATATATATTCGTGTATTATTATCCAAAAATCGAATATTTGTCTGTTCGTATCCGTTTGAAATGCGGTGATACACGCTGGCGCCCGACCAAACCTTGTCTGAAAGTTTGATTCCCGCGTAAAACCGAAACATACATGAAAAGCAGACTGTGCACTTGTCTACTATTATCACCATTGGTAATGTTATTTGTATTTGTTGCCTGCAACAAAGCAAGTCGTTCAGGAAATGATACTGAAACAGGTACCGATCCGCTGGTGGATACGCCTGCCAATGGAAATGTTGTACTAAGTCCGAACCAATGCCCCAATTCGCCTAATTATGGGGACAGCATCATTTACCTGCAACCGGTAAACGGACAATACATGGTTAGTCCAACTAATAACACCGGTATAACCGGAACCTATCTCTCCTGGCCCGAAGGGCTCAGCCTCAATAAAAATACCGGTGTCATCAACGTATCCAAAAGCGAAACCGGCGTACGTTACCTGGTTGGTTTTGTAAAAGATGGCACCCACGATACCTGCGTCAGCCAGCTGATCCTGGGCGGAATTACCTACCTCGACAGTATTTACGTGATCGGGAACAACGACACGCTGGCCAAACCTGTTTTTAACGCCAACCCCGTGGCACCTCCCGCTTGCGATCCAAGTGACGATAGCGACTATCCCGACAATAACGGAAACGGCAACAACAAGTGCTCGTTCGATAACAATACGCCGGGGTCAAAAGCCAATGACCAGAAATTACGCGTGCGTACCAAGAACGGTTTTATCAACCTGAAAAAATCACTCACCGACGGCCTTTTTGGCCCCAACGTAAAGAACGGTGACACGAAAACTATAAATATCTTATATTCTCTCAACGACAATAGTAAAAAAGCACAACAACAGATCTCGGTAAAGGTGGTGTATTACGATAAGGCAACGAACATTCCTGCGTCCCTGATCAATGAAGTGCAATTCAAGCGGACAAACTTGTTGAGCTACCACATCGTAAATGGCAAACCGCGGCCACCATTACTCATTATTGCCGGGATCGCCCAATAACGGCTATATTATATCCAAACACCATATCTTCGCCTAACCCATGGGAAAACCGGTGAAGGCAACAATACGGGGCATCGTATGGAAAGGCTGGCTATTGATGGCCACCTGGCTGGTTTGCTCGTACCATACCGGCAACCCGGCTCAACCCCCGCCCGCTGTATTGGCATTGTATAAAAAGGCTGACCGCCTCTTTCATTTATCCAATCCTACCGATGCTACCGACAGCCTGGCGATGGCCGCTTATGGACAGATAATTGCACTGGCCGGAAAAACCGGTGAAGTGCCGGATTCCATGCTGTTCTACGCCCATAAGCATATGGGCATTCTGCTGGATGTACAAACCAGTTATTCACCTGCCATCAAAGCCTATCTGCAGGCTCAACGCATAAAACAACAGCACCCGCAATGGAGCGATTCCCTGTTATACGAAATAGCCGAGCACACCGGTTCTGCCTGGTATCACCTGAACAATTTTGATTCGGCCAGTTATTTTTTATTGCAGGCCGAAGCCCTGGCGCAACGCTTTCCCGCTATCCCCGAAAAAGAACGCTTGTATAACGACCTCGGGGTTTTATACTATGAGAACGGCAATTATTTACAAAGCCGCAATTACTTTACGCAGGCGCTGTAGATCATCAATAAAAGGCCGTCCAAAGACGCCACCTGGGTGGTGAACATCGAAAACAATATGGCCGCGGCCTCCTACAAAATGGGGCAATACCAGCAGGCGATTGCCATCTACAAAACCATTTATTCGCAAAAAGTATTTACCAGCCAGATCTTTTTAAACCTGGGACTGGCCTATAAAGCCATGGGCAATTACCAGCAGGCGCTGAACTGGTTTCACCAGGTAAATACCACTACCCTGCCCCGGGTTTTTAACGAGCTGGCGCATACGCATTTGTTGCTGCAGCATCCCGATTCAACCGGTTATTACCTGCAGCGTTTTGCCCAATCCACCTCACCCAACAAAGCGCCCGCCAATAGTATGTATACGGGCATGTATTATTTGTACCGGGGCGACTGGCTGATCTATCAACAACAATACGAAGCCGCTTTACAAAGCCTGCAACAGGCTATTATTGTTTTCAGCGGGCATTTCAACGATCATAATGTGCGGGCGAACCCCGTGCAGTTCACCGGTAACTTTACCTCCTACCGCCTCTTTGATGCGCTGTTTAAAAAGGCTGCTACTTTTGATACATTATACAAAGCCACCCATAACGAAACCTATCTGCAGGCGGCCTTGCAAACTTATACCAGCGCTATAGCCCTGTTGCGGTTTATTGAAAAAAGCTACGATACCGACGAAGCCAAATTATTTTTGAAGAACAATAACCAGCAGGTATATCAAAACGCCGTGACGGTATGTTTACAGTTACATGCATTACACCCCTACAAAGGCTATGCACAGCAGGCCTTCGTTATGGCGGAACGTAACAAAGCATCGGTGATGTATAGTGGCATTATCCAAAAAGGGTTCCGCAAATTACCCGGTATCGATCCCGCCCTGGTACAACAGGAACGGAACATCAAATACAACCTGGCCCGTTTGAGTATCCGCAGCGATCAAACGCAGGACAGCGCCGCCCTGGTTTCCCTGGCCAATGAAAAAGCGGGGTATGAAATTCAACTGGCGCAGGTGCAGCATGCCCTGGAGCAAAACAGTTTGTATTATCAGCTCAAATACAGGGAAACGTATCCCCGCCCCGATTCGCTGCAACAATACCTTGGCCGGCAACAGGCGGTGATTAGTTTTTACGCAACCGGCAATACATTGAACGTCTTTGTTATTACCCGGTCGGGGTTTCAACAAGCGGGCATCGATTCATTTGCGTCCATGCAACCTGCCATTACGCATTGGTTAACGGCTTTACAAAATTCCGAAAACGGCCGCCGCTTCAAAGGCGCGCCCTGGGGCCAACAATTGTACCGGCAACTGGTAAAACCATTGCAGGCGTTAACCGGCGGCGCCACAGAATGGATCATTATACCCGATAACATCTTATATTACCTGCCGTTTGAATCATTGCCCGCAGAAGCAGGCGCCCACTCAAAAACCCTGCTGGAAACAACCGAGATCAGTTATCAATTTTCCTCCCGGTTCATAGTAGCGCAGGCGGCCAGAAAGCAGCATGCCAATACCAGTCTGCAAACCCTGGCCTTTGCACCCTTTGCGCAAGCGGGTAAGCGCTTTCCACACCCGGAATATACTTTCATGCAACAATTACCGGCATCAGCACAGGAGATCGCTGATTTGCCGGGGCTCTCCTTCACCAATCAACAGGCCACCAAAGAACAGTTCCTGCAACGCCTGCAGCAATACCCAGTTGTGCATCTGGCTACGCATGCCATTGCCGATACCGGCAACAGCGCGGCCTCTTTTATCGCCTTCTACCCCCAAACGCAGCAACCCACGCAGGATGCCTTGTATCTGGAAGAATTATATGGGTTGAATATGGAAGGAACGCAACTGATTATCATCAGCGCCTGTGAAACGGGGCACGGACAATTAGTGAACAGCGAAGGCGTGCTGAGTCTTACCCGGGGTTTTGCCTATGCGGGGTGTGCAAGTATGGTAAACAGTTTATGGAAAGCCGATGATGAGGCTACTGCTGCCATTTTACATCAATTTCATATTTATCTGCAAAGGGGCTATACAAAATCAAAAGCATTGCGACAGGCAAAGCTCGATTACCTGCATAGCAATGCTTTATACAAAACGCCCAACTATTGGGCACATTTAATTCTCACAGGGGATAACCAGCCGTTGGTGCAGGTGGTTACCTGGTACCGTTGGTTGCTTGTTATAGGCGCAGTGGTGGCAGTCTTGTTGGGAATAGTCTACGTTAAAAGAAGAAAAAAGTCGACGTAGCTTACACAGAAATACGGATTAAAATTGCTCTGATGTGTGTACTCCGGACTAATGCAGATACTGCGTTATCCTTTGAGGTCAAGACGTCGACTTTTAGAGTTTATCCCGACTCCATCGGGAAATATTTTATAAAGAGCGGCTTTGATCGTGTAATGTAAAAAGGTAACCGGACTAGTCCGGTTACCGAAAACTAAATCATTGTGTGAAATCAGGTGAATACCAAGGCATCCCCAGAGATGCCATTACCTTAGAGTTTAGGGTTAAATAGCGCAAAAAAATTCGTGAGAAATGAACCATCCAGGTTTCTCTGTTATATCCGCCGTGGCGGGTACCCAGGTTTCCGATATTATGATCCGTTCCTCACGAATGCAAAGTTAAATCCGTGAAGATGGAACCATCCAGGTTTCTCTGTTGTATCTGCCGTGGCAGGTACCCAGGTTTCCGATATTATGATTCAGATCCTCACGAATGCGTAGGGATAATCCGTGAAGATGGAACCATCCAGGTTTCTCTGTTGTATCCGCCGAGGCAGGTACCCAGGTTTCCGATATTATGATTCAGATCTTCACGATTGAAAGTATCATTTAAAAGAGCTGTTCTATTAATTAGTAAAAGCTGTTGAAAGAGATGTAACCGCGTAATCGAACTTTTTTTAAAAATTTCTTTTTACTAGCGGTTCGCCTTGATTTTCAATAATTGAAGATCCATCTTTCCCACCTGCATCGCCTGTTGGTGATACAAATGATTTTTATCAGCCCGTATTTGCTGTAACAATATAATAGCCTGCGCGGGATGATTATCGGCCAGGTTGCTCATAGCCAGGTAAAACTGGGCTTCGTCCTGAAAGTAATCATCACCCGTTTGGGAATTGTTACGCAATACCTGTTCAAACAACTTGTTTGCTGCTGCAAAGTTTTGTAACTGCAGGTGGGCCATAGCGGCCAGGAATAAGGCTTTATTATCAGTTAAGGAAGACGAGTTAGCGGCGGCAATTACCCCGTTCCAGTTTTTGTTACGGTATGCCTGCTCTATATCAGTGATGGTAGCCTGCCCTCTGGTAGTTGACAGGTTGTACGCAATAAACGTTTTTTCATACACGTGTGTTGCGCTCACCGTAAAATATTTATAGGCAATTGTGCCAACGATCAGTACTAAAACGGCTGCAGCAACCCGCATAAATGGACGCATCATAACACGTACATTCTTTTTATTAGATGGTTGTAATACTTCAACCGGTTGTATGGTCCTGAAATTTTCTTTCACCGCAGCAACCTGGTCGTACAACGCCGCATATTCCACCGCTTCCACAGCCAGTTGCAGGTATTGCCATTGGTTACGCACTTCCAGATCGGTATTGATCAACTCCTCTACTTCGCGCATTTCCCTTTCCTCCAGGGTTCTGTCGAAAAAATTGATCAGTAAATGTTCATTGCGGTCTTCCATAAATTAATCACAGTTTGTTCACGAGCCGGGCAATCACCGGGTTTTGTTTTATCATTTCCGTAAGTGATTGCAGGCATTTGTATTTTTTATTTCGCACCACCTGTTCATTTTCGTAGGGCAGGTGATGTACAATGTCTTTCATTGACATATTCTCGTAATAGAAAAGGGTGAGCAGTTTTTTACAGGACTCGCCCAGTTTCCCAAGCACTTCCAGGAACTGTTGTCTTACTTCCCGGTTAGCCATATGCTGGCTTACATCCAGCTCAGTCATATCGCGGTTATTCTCAAACACTTTCTCCCGCATTTCGCTCCGCTCTCTTTTTTTCAATTCATTCAACCACAGGTGGCGGGCGATGGCAGTTAAAAAAGTTTTTACACTGGCTTCACCGCGGAACTTATCTTTTTTTACGGAGTCGATGAAGGTTACCACCGTTTCCTGAAAGATATCTTCCGCATCGGCAGGCATGCCGCCGTTGGCCAGGATAAAAGCCTGGATAGTTTGTGAAAACTGCTGATAAATGAAATAAATGGCGTTGTTCAGCTGATCCCCTCTTCTGATGGCTGCTAGTAATTCCGCATCAGAATACGTACTGCCTTTTATCATAGTAATAGTAAACGCCGGGGTTGTTTTTGTAACCGGCCCGATCACTTTTTATCGAAATTTAAAGATGTCCCCTAAGAAGGGCGCAAAAATAACGAAGGAAGCGGCAGAATCTGTTATAAATCTGTTCAAACTTTGTAGAATAACCCAGCAACTTGATACAGGTCAATAATTTTACGGTCTGCACAATAACCAACCACCATCATATTAACCTAATCATTAATAAGACACAATTTGTCCGCTACCCTTCTGCCATCCGGCCATTCACCCACTTTCATCCAAAAAATGCCTGCTCTTTACTAACCCTTATCCACATTCTAAGAATACCTGCATTAAAACCTGCTATTTTAACCCGATTATGGGCAAAAAAAAATATTTTTCTTTTGAATAAAGGTGAACATACCAGTTGTATTCCCATATATAAACTGCTTTCTTTCAGAAACCCCTACGATATTAGTCTTCAAAACCGGTAGGATATAAAAACACCTTTATTCCGGATTTTGCCAAAACGATGAAAGTCAAAAATCAAAAGTGCAAAACATGAACTGATTGATTCTTTAAATAGTAATGAGCTCAGTAACTTGCATTAGGAAAAGTTGAGACCGAACCCGTCCTTGAGAGCGGGAAGATTTGTAGCGCCCTATCCATTTCATTGATTGTATTGCTGAAGTAGTAAGTTATTACCCTGGTACTTCTTTATTACCTGTTAAGAACAATAGAAAGGCAACGCAGTTTTAGATGAATGTGGTTGCGGACTTATAAAACAAGTTACGGAATGACACTGATCCGCACATTCATTTAAACAGGCGGCATGGCCAGAACTTACAGATATTATAGAAAGGAACTAATGAATGCGGCAAAGGCGGTTAAAAAATTAATAGATGATGACCCAGCCAACCGCATTAGTACAGCTACGCTGGCCAGCGATGCAGGTATTAGTCGCAATTTGTTGCAGATTGTATTCAAATACCGGTATGGCGCGCCCATTGGCCGGTACCGGTTAAGGATACGCATGGCACATGCAAAATACCTTTTAAGCTCGGGCAAATCAATCAAGGAAACAGCCATTACGCTGCATTATTCTTCCATAAGTTCTTTCAACAACACTTTCAGGAACTTTTATGGACAAAGTCCATCAGAGTGGCGGGCACGACGAAGGTAATATAACGTTAACAATAAGCCGCAAATTGGCTATAGTTGGATACCATTAAACCGTTGCAGATGAAACCAGCCAACAAACAACCAGCTGACAATGCAATAGCCAGATTCCTGAAAAGCCAACTGGGGTATTACACCAACCCGTTTGGCGTACAAAGCGATCTGTTGGAAGACGGCGCGTTCAATATGACCGCCCCTTACCCGGGTATTTTATTGGACACAGGGTATGTGATGGAAATTTGTATAGAAGACAGCACCATAGAAGCATTCACCCAATTGACCGGCATTAAAACCGTTGAACAATTACATTTTGCCACGCCGCAACTGCTACTCGAACTTTACCACCAGGGCGCGGCCTTTATAAGCGTGTTGTATGAAAGTGGCGACAGTTGCTGGGAACTGGTTTTCCAGAAAAAAGATGGCCGCATCCAGGTAAAAGACGAAGATGAAGACCTGAAATGGATAGCGCGAAAGAAACTGGAAAAGCCGGCCGATCTTATCAATTATGTCACCAACTATTCAAAGAAACACTGATACACTAACCATTCATAAACCTTTGCCAGGAGATGACGAGGGCAGCCAAACATATATATACGCTTTTAGATGACCATTTAGGCATCTACGACAATCCCCAGGGTATTGAGTTTATAATGAACCTGGATGATAGTGTATTTGTGGTGAGCCCCATTAAGCCGCCACCGGAGCCCTATGTTGACTACGGCTTGATATACCCCTGCCAGCCCTTCAATACATTTATAGACGATTTTCATTTCTCCGGCACCCGTGCTTTACAAACCATGACCCAGGACAAGATGTGGGCCATGTACCATAAAGGCAAGGCCGAAATTTACTGTACCCTTGTAGTAAGGGTCATCATGTATGCGTTGTATTTCCGCCTTACGAAAAACAACCGGATGATCGTACGTGATGATTACGACCGGGAACATACACTGGAGATGGTATTTACCAGTCCGCTGCAGTTCCTGGAATATACCGAAAGCCACTTCTACCAGGAAGGAGGTTAAACAAGGCTGATTTTATCGTTTACCAGTAAACCAATGTAAAATGAAGACTGAAAAGATGTTCAAGCGGCGGGTACTGTCGGCAGTAACCTGTTACAAACAAATATTGGACGACGAATGCAAAATTGGCCAGCAGGCCGCCAAACTCTCCCTGCAATTAGGCGTTAGCCGAAATGTATTACAAGAAGCATTCAGGAAATTATATGGCGAAACCATTCGCGAATACAAACTGCGGATAAGGATGGAGCGAAGCCTGCAGCTACTCGATGCCGGGGCGAACCTGAAAGTAATAACCCGGCAATTGGGCTACACAAAGATCCGCGCATTCACCAGCGCCTTTAAAAAGCACTATGGTTACACCCCCACGACCATGGCCAAATCGTTGACTTAGAATATAATGGCCCTAAACAGGTCAATTCTTACGCAAATACTTTTTTGGAATTTTTACTTTATCAGTCTCCAATGTCCAAAGCAGGTTGGCAATCCACCACCTTTTTCCAAAATAAACTAACTGATAGCTATTTATTCCCCGGGCTTCCTCATTTTCAGAATCTTTACCATAAAAGCTTTGAAATACATTTGCAATCCCGTTAAACTCATCAATGGTTTTACCCGTTTCATATTCGATGTAGCCTTTTTCGTAATAGTCGTCATGCATAAGTTCTATAAAACCATCAAGACTAACTGTTTCGGTCGGTCGCTGCAAAGAATCACTGTTATTTAAAATTGTAAATGTTGCAGTAGGCAAAAACAAGTTTCGTAAAGCCTTCCAGTTTCTTCTCTTACCGCTTTCGCCAGATTGAAGTTTCAGTACTTCTTTTACAATGCCGTCAATAGATTTTACCGCATTTGTGTCTGGCGACATAATTTCCTGTGCTTTTAAAGTTGTTACTGAATTGAAAAAGAAGAAGAGGGCCAAAATTATTTTCATCGTCAATTAATTAGCAGTTTTGAAAGCCAGTTGAAGTTATGTGTCATATAGAGGCCACTGTTGTATTGGCGTACTATATGTACATTTAAGTAGATGAAAGATAAAGCTTTGGCTGTACAGAACAAAGGAATGTCATCGGAAAAAAGCATTGCAATTGCCGAACATATACGAGCCCGGTCTGAACCGGGATGTATGGGATGGAAGGATGTTTGAGATGGTGACTTGCGATGCACTAAACTACAATTTCTCCCACCCTTGTCCCGACATGGTCCAGGGCATGTCCCGGACTTCTCCCACCCTTCTCCCACCTTTCACTGGAGAGACCGGGAAAAACCGGGAGAAGTGTGGGAGAAG
>JAJKIL010000461.1 GCA_021154515.1 Niastella sp.
AGGCAGATGTACCTTTAAATGGCATGATGGATCGTAGTATGATTTTCTCATATGATTGGTTTTATCTGTTAATATAGCGGTAGTGATCCGCGTATATAAAAGACTTCAAAAACCAATCTTTCCCTAAACCCTAACCCGTGATTATTTATTAACACATAGCTAAATAATTTCAGCAGATAAGTGGTTGACTGTATGCATCAGATTGTTCACAAGCAGTTAAACCAATACTATTTTTAAGGGGACTATGATATAAGAGGCCGCCTTCAAAATTGCTTTGAAGGCAGCCTCTTTATATATCAATTATTATTAACCTTTCTTGGTTTCTTCTTTTGCTTTTTTCGGGTGATGGTGTTCAACTTTTTTTGTTGTATCCGTGGCAGGTTTTTCTTTTTTAGCTTTCTCTTTCTTGGCCGGTTTTGCAGGTTCAGTTTGAGCAAAAGTAGCTGCAGAGAATGTCAGTAATAAGGCGGCAGCGATCAGGTTTTTTTTGAAAGTCATATTAGGTATTTTTTTAAAAATGGTGAAAAAATCTGAATGCTGAAGATAAGGCTTCTTTAAAAAATTCTTAATTTTCTTTTTCAGGCTAATTCTGACCGCCATCACCTAATTCGTCAGCCTGATTAACTTCTTTCAAATACCTGACTTTTAAATGGTCATAAAACGAATGCCGGTCAATCAATAATGAAACCAGGTTGGCCAGTAAACCGGCCAGCATCAGGTAGAAGATCACGTTATGGCGGTCCGTCATTTCCAGCACCAGTATGGCTGAGGTAAAAGGAGATCTCGTTACGCCTGTTAAAAAACTGACCATTCCCACAAGTATAAGTAAGTTGGTGTCGGTTAAGGAAAGGTGTAATAAACCAGCTATCCAGGAACCAAAAGAGGCGCCGATACTTAATGATGGGGCGAACACCCCGCCTGCAGCGCCTGCCGTAAAAGACGTGATGAGCCCTGCAATGCGCACAAACGGCAGGTACCAGGGAACATATTTTTCAGTTGTAAACAAGGTGCCGGTCATAACGCTTTTACCCGATCCTATGGCGTCAGGATGTAGAAAAATTCCGGCCAGTGCAATCAACAAACCGCCAATAATAAGGTAGAAAATGGTTTGATATTTCTTTGTAAACCGGGCTTTCCAGCTCATGATGTTCAACATCAATTTTGAACTGCCGCTGCCGAAAAGGCCACCCACAATGGCTATTAATATTACCCATACAAAAACAATGGATGATAAATGCGTAACATCCGGATAGCCTAAATACAGATAGGGGCCCAGCAATGCCTGCGCGGTTAAACCAGCCACAATGATGGCGGTAAACAGGGCAGTTTTAAAATAGCTGATATGGGTTTTTGACAATTCTTCCACCGCAAACACAATTCCTCCTAACGGCGTATTGAAGGCCGCCGCCAGTCCGGCTGCAGCGCCCGTTACGATCATGTTTTTTTTAGAGATCTTCGGCCACCAACTGGGTAAATATTTATTTACGGTCCTGAATACGGAGCCGGCTATTTGTATAGTAGGGCCTTCGCGCCCGATAATGCCTCCACCAAAAACCATTATTAAACTTGAAATGATCTTTACAACAATGATTTTAACGCTTAACAGTCGGTCAATTTTGTTGTGCTCTTTTGGCGTTGCTAATTCAATAGAGGCCATGATCTGGGGAATGCCGCTGCCACGTGCAAATGGAGAAAAGCGTTGAACAGTCCACCAGCCAAGAATAAAACAAACAGGAGCAATAACTAAAAGGCTCCATTTGTAATTGTGTAAAAGGAATATGTTTGCTTCTTCCACCCAGGCGAATAATTTGGCATACAATACAGCCAGCAAACCTGCAACAAGCGAGGCTGTCCAGTAGGGCAGGCCCTGCATGAAATTCAGCTTTACTCTTTCACTTTTCAGATTGAAGACAATTCTTTTCAGTTTATTGCGTATGATGGCGATCATAAGTATATGTAGGTTATCGTGCTAAATTGTTCGCAAAGATACCTATATAGTACTACCTCGCAACAACGAATAAAACCGGAGACATTAGAAAGAGATTAGAGAGGTGAGTTGACCAGTTGATCAGTTGACCAGTTAACCAGTTGACGAGTTGACAAGTTGACGAGTTAACATGGCAGAAGGCAGAGAAGGGAAGTCTGAAATTTCGGAAACTCATGTTTGCCGTTTGCCGTCTGCCGTTTGCCATTTCACGATTGCGGAAAGAACTCCCCAACTATGGTATAAAAATTACAGTATTTCTATCTCTGGTTTAAAAAATCATTTCCTATCAATGTTTAAAAACTAAACTTATGGCACACCAAAGAAACAGTCAGTTGCTGAATTTATTGAATAACTGCGTTGCTGAATGCAATCATTGTGCAACAGCATGCCTGGAGGAAGAAGATGTAAAGATGCTTACAAAATGTATTAAGCTCGATCTTGATTGTGCAGATATCTGTCTGCTGGTGGCTGGTTATTTAGCCCGTGGGTCTGAGCATGCAGATCATCTTTTGGGTGAATGCGCTGAGATCTGTCAAAAGTGTGCAGCTGAATGCGAAAAACATGCAGCGCATGGCATGGAACATTGCCGAACCTGTGCGGAAGCCTGCAAACAATGCGCAGAAGCATGCATGCAAATGGCCCATGCGTAAAACTTTATGAAGTAGGAGATAAGAAGTAGGAAGTTTCGCGGGTTTTGTATTTTCCTACTTCTTACTTCCTACCTCTTACTTCTTCTTTTTGTATTTCCTTACACCTCTAATTCACTACGACAACTCTTCTGTTTTCTTACCATTTATTTCTTACACGCGCTCGTACATACGTGTCCTTTTTCTCCATGCGCATACACATGTTTACCGCTATCATGGCAGGCCTGCGTACATACATGTTCTTTGGGTTTCATTTTTTCTGTTTTGGCTTTTTTCGGTTGCTCCTGTTTTTTGTCTTGCGCCTGGGTAGCCAGTGAAAGAGTTGCCAGGATACAGGTTGCAATGAACATTTTGCTGATTGATTTCATGTTTCTTTGTTTGTTTTGTTATTGAAGCGTTATTTTAATGATGTTGTTGATGGCAGGTAACGTAGTAAATCCATTGGGGTTGGGAACAGCCTGAATAGCTTTTGATTCGTTCAGCGGCGTGCCTGCCAGATTGAACTGTGTAATACCGGCGCCGGGAAATTGATTCACCGCGGTTCCATCATCATATAATCCTATAGACGAGGAGAGGTCGCCTTTCTGTGTGGCATCCCAATCATTGCCTGAAGTGGCAAAGAACCAGTCGTTCGAAAAACCATACATCGTAGCAATAGCAATTCTGTCCCCTTTTACTACGGATAACATTTGTGATACCTTACCGCCATTAGCGCCATCGATGCGGGGAAGCAATACGGTGTTGGTTGCCTCTTTCAGCACGTACACTGCTTTAACGCCTTGTTTTGTTTTCAGTGCCGCCGCCAGGATATCGGCATTGCCTTTTTGCGCCAGGTCTTTCAGTCCTTCGCCGCGGTCATTTTCTCCTGTCATAAAGAAAGGATTCTGCTGGCCATTGTATACAACCACAAGCACGGGTGACAGAGGGGTGAAAATGCCCGTCTTGCCCATCAGGTAAGTATTCAGCACAGAGTTGTCGCCCATTTCTGCAATATTGGTAAGGCCGTTGGCAGAAGACTTGCCAACTGAGTAGATGGCTTCTGGCAACAACTGGTTACCACCAGCTACATAAGAGATGGTCCACACACCGGGGCTGAATGGAGTTTCATTGGCTGTGCCGCCCGATTTGTTGGTAATGGTAACCGTAAAAACAGAATTACCATTGTAGGCCAACGATACCTGCATTAATTTTGAAGCAGCCAGGTACGTATTACCGTAATCATCTGTTCCACTTACTTCTTTGATGGTCTTGGGTGCTTTTTCCATGGTACCCGGGTGCATTACTGCTGAACCTGGCGCCTGGTTCACCCGTGTGCCATTGTCCCAAAGCTTTATTTGTGCCGATACATCGCCGGTAATGGATGTGCCATCATCGTTATACAATTTAATACCTGGATTGTCCGGGGCAAAGAAAAGGTCATTACTCCAGCCATACATCGTGGCAAAAGTGAGGCGCTGGTTTTTGGCAGCAGAAAAAGTAAAGGTGGTTGATTGACCGGGTAAAATAACCGGAGGGGTACCTGTTCCCTGAAAAGTGCCGGTCTCTACCAGCGGCTTACTGTCCAGCACATTCTCGATAGTAATGGTTGCAGACTGGGCAGGCGGCATATCATGGTCTTTTTTGCAGGCGGCCAGCGACAATACAGAGGCTAATAAGGTACACGTTGTTAATGAGTTATATTTCATTTGTGGTGTGTTTTAATACCACAAAACAAAAGAAACAGTGTCCCACAGATGTTGCAGAATTGTAACAAAAGTATCACAGTGATAATTCCTGTCTTTTATTTAGCAACTTTGTCCCTATCATTATGGATAATAAAACAGTACTGATCATCGAAGATGATCCCAACATAGTGGAGTTGCTGCGCATTCACCTGCACGACCTGGGTTGCAAGGTGGCATCGGAAAGTGATGGCGGAAAAGGGTTGGCCTCTGCAAAGGAAGGCCATTTTCACCTGATTATACTCGACATTACTTTGCCCGGGTTGAATGGCATGGAGGTGTGTAGAAAATTACGACAAACAGACAGGCAAACGCCGATCCTGATGCTTACCGCCAGAAGTGAAGAGATTGATAAAGTGATGGGACTGGAAACGGGCGCCGATGATTACCTGACCAAACCCTTCAGCATCCGCGAATTCATTGCCCGCGTAAAAGTCATTTTCCGCAGAACCGAAGAGTTTGCCACCGAGATGGGTCCGGCGCCGGCGGCTGCCGTAATAAACTGCAACGGGCTTGAAATAGACCTCGACAAACGAAAGGTAACGCTTAATAACAACCGGGTGGACCTGTCGCCCAAAGAGTTTGAACTGATAACCCTGCTGGCATCTAACCCGGGTAAAAGTTATAGCCGTAAGCGGCTGCTGAACCTGGTGTGGGGATACGATTTTGAAGGCTATGAACATACGGTGAACAGCCACATCAACCGCTTGCGGGCAAAGATTGAAGAAGATGTTTCCAACCCAAAATTTATTTTAACCACCTGGGGCGTAGGCTACAGGTTTAACGAGGAATTATAAATGTCTGTAAGAACAATAAAAGGGAACCGGCTATTCTGGAAGATCACAACGGTATTTACCGGACTGTTGATCGTGTTGGGAATTGTGTTTGTGGTCATCGCTTCAAATTTTTCCCGGTCATATTATACGGCCGCACACCAGGAATTATATGGTGATATCGCGCAGCACCTGGCAACGTTTACGCAACCCTTTAAGAACGGCCAGCCCGATACAAGCGTAACGCACGATATCATTCATAGTACCATGGTGGCTAACCCCAGCGTGGAAGTGTATTTACTGGATACCGCTGGAAATATTAAAGATTATGTAGTGCCGGATAAAACGGTGCAGATCCACCAGGTAAATATTGCAAAAGTTAAACAGTGGATAGCCGCCTCCAACATGCACCGCCCAATGGGCGATAATCCCAAACAGCCGGGCGAACCCAGTATATTTTCTGCCGCGCCGGTATATGAGAAGGGTAGGTTAGTGGGCTATGTATACGCTGTACTGGCCAGTGAAAAACAAAAAGCCATTCTGCAGTCGTTAGACAACAATTTGTATTTACGCCTGGCCAGCTATATGTTTTACGCGGCGCTTGCCGTAGCGTTTATAGTAGGCATTGTTACTTTTTTTCTGATCACCGACAGTATTTGCCATATAGCTGCCGTGGTTAAACGCTTTAAAGAAGGTGATTATACCGCTCGGATAGAAGGGTATGCCAAAGGCAACCTGGGTATGCTTACCTCTACCTTTAATGAAATGGCGGATGTTATTGTAGATAACATTGATAAAATTTCTGCCACCGATAAATTCAGACAGGAATTAATTGCGAATGTATCGCACGATCTTCGTACGCCTTTATCTATCATGCAGGGATATGTTGAAACGCTGATGATGAAAAAGGACGAGCTGGCTGCAGCAGACAGGGAAAAGTACCTGGCGATCGTGTATGACAGCAACCGGAAGTTGTCGGTGCTGGTAGAACAACTCTTCCAGTATGCCAAGCTGGAGGCTAATCTTATTACGCCTCAAAAGGAAACATTTATGATCGCGGAACTGGCGGCTGATATAATGATGGCATACCAGTTGAAGGCAGCCGAAAAGAATATCCGGCTCAACATTCAGGCGTCTGATAATTTACCGCTTGTATTTGCTGATATTTCCCTTACCGAACGCGTACTTCAAAACCTGCTTGATAATGCCTTTAAATTTACGCCTGCCGGGGGAACCATTACTATTCTTTTAGCTGAAACCAATGCCGGGGTAAAAGTGGCTATAACGGATACCGGCGTGGGTATTTCGCCCGAAGACCTGACGCATATTTTTGAACGTTATAAGCAGATCCATCCCCGCTCTCCGGGAGCGAAGGGCATGGGCATTGGCCTGGCTATCGTAAAAAAAATACTGGAATTGCACCAGGCAGTTATAATTGTATCCAGTGAACCAGGTAAGGGAACCACGTTTAATTTTGAATTACAGTCTATATAAAAAATAAGGCTATTTTTTCCCGTATAATAATTAAAATTGATTGTATCGGGAATAAAGGGTATCTTCACTAATAACAATTGAGATTTACAGCATCTAGTTATAAAACGAATATTTTGCACTTTTCTGCCTTGTAAACTTTCGCTTTTTCTACTTCTTGTTTTTGCTCAGTTCATTTTTAATCAATTAATTTTTAGTTATGAATTTGTATGTTTCAAATTTGGGTTTTCATGTAAGTGACGACGAGCTGATGAACCTTTTTTCTTCATATGGTCACATTTCTTCTGCTAAAGTAATAACAGATAGAGTAACCGGTAATTCCCGTGGTTTTGGTTTTGTTGAAATTTCAACAGATGAGGGTGGTAATAAGGCTATAAAGGAATTGGAAGGAAAAATAATTGAAGGACGTGCTATTTCTGTATCGGTAGCCAAACCAAAAACGGATAGAAATAATTCGTTTGGTGGCGATAGAAAAAGAAATTGGTAAAATATAAAGATCGCTCTTGAAAGAAGCCGTCTGACATCAGGCGGCTTTTTTATGTGCGGTCTGCTAACCCAATATCCATGCCCGGTCAGTGTTATCTTGAAATAATAGCATCAAAAGTTTCTTCTACCTTAATAAAACAATTCATAAACCGCAGGTTGTCGAGCTCCTCAATGGCTGACACCCCCGCATCAAATTCCATTTCCACCAGGGCTGTTCCTTCAGAATAACTGTTTTTGGCAATAATTAGTCTGGCTGATTTTACCAGGCCATAAGGCAGTAAGAGTGCTATAATTTGAGAAGTTGTGGTTAACCTGTTCAGATTACTGATGAAAAGGCGCATAGTATATGATTTACTGATGATAAGATTGACCATGTATAGTGTATAGGCGGGTATAATACAAGGCAGGATACTACACAATAGAAAGCCAGTTTCTGAAAGCTACACTTATTATTAATGATAATCTAATTTATTATTGGTACCTTTATCATCTTATTTTCCTCCCTGCACCTGTTCTGAATCTTCACAACACTTAGTAAGGCAAGGTCATAAGCTGCTTCTTAGTAACTTATTTAATTACATAGATCACAATTTAAACAATATTTCCTGCCGGGCAGGACTCATTTAAAATTTATTATGGCTAGATCACAGGATACTTTTACAAAAAGAGAACGCGAAAAACAACGTGTAAAAAAGCAAGAGGACAAAAGAGAGAAAATGAAAGAGAGGAAGGCTAATGGAAAAAGTAAAAGCCTCGATGATATGATGGCTTATCTGGATGAAAATGGCAATCTCACCAATAAACCTCCTGATCCAAGGAAAGTGAAAATTTTCCGGCAGGAAGATATGCAGATCAGTGTACCTAAAAGCGAAGATAGACTTCCAGATCTGCCCAGGAACGGAACAGTTTCCTTTTTCAACACTCAAAAAGGATTTGGTTTTATCATCGATGCAGAAACACGTGAACGCATTTTTGTTCATGTAAATGATCTCTCGGCTCCTATTCAGGAAAATGACAAGGTAACATTCCTGATACAGAATGGCCCCAAGGGATTGCTGGCTACCGACGTAACGCATGTTAAATAATATTACGACATCCCTAAACGATGGTTTATGATATTTTTAAAAGAACATTTACGTAAAAGCAATTATGAGTGGGAGGTTAAGCTGAACCATTCCATACAGAATAATACGCCGGACCGGCGAATTTTTAACCGTTTCAACGGTTA
>JAJKIL010000462.1 GCA_021154515.1 Niastella sp.
CCTTCCGATGTATCGGGAGGGCTTTTTTTTGCCTTTACCTGCCGGCAATTTTTTGTCTGTTTCTTTAATATTACTCTCCTTACCTTTGCGCACCCAACCGTTAACCTGCAGGATGCATGAGTGCTTTTCCAGGCAATTGTTTTTGATCAATAATTTCAACAAAAGATCAATCTGGCAATACCGGAAACATCCTGATAAACCGTTACTAAACCATTAAGTTCCTGAATCAGTAAATAGCATGACCCGTTGTTCGATCGTGTCATGGTAAGATCATGTATGATAGATACATACTGTTGCAGCACCCTTGGGGTTTAACTGTCCTTCTTTAGTTTGTAATTTTGGTTTCACTGTTATAACCTATATAATAAACACTAACTCCGATGAGAAAGCTCCTAATGTCCCTATGGTGCATTTTATTGCTCCTGTCAGGGAACCTCATTGCCCAAACGCGTACCCTTACCGGGAAAATAAGGGATGTCGATGGTCAACCCATAGCCAATGCGTCTGTAATAGTTAAAGGAACAAAAGTTGGTACCATTACGGATACCGATGGATCGTATTCGTTAAATGTACCGGTGGGAGCCAAAACACTGGTCATTTCTTCCGTTAATATGCTTCCGGAAGAAATAAAGATCAGCAACGTGACGGATTATAGCCTCACCTTAAAACCTCTGAATGCATCGATGGATGAAGTGGTAGTGGTTGGTTATGGTACTATTGCCAAACGCTCGCTCACCGGTTCGGTAAGCAACGTGAATGGGGAGGCGGTATCGAATAAACCGGTCACCAGCTTTGACCAGGCCCTTACCGGCAAGGCGGCCGGCGTATTGGTAAACACCTCATCAGGCCTGGTAGGCGATGATGTGATCATTCGCATAAGAGGCGGCGCTTCTGTATCAACGGGTGGTTACCCACTGATCGTAATGGATGGTGTACCTATAACGCAAGGACGCCAGCAAGAGATAACTAACCGGTTCAATGCACTGGCTGAATTAAACCCGAACGATATTGAAAGTATTGAAGTGTTGAAAGATGCTTCCGCCACAGCTATTTATGGTTCTCGTGGTTCAGCAGGTGTATTGTTAATCACCACTAAAAAAGGAAAGGCGGGGCAAACCACCCTTAACTACGACAATTATGTGGGTTATAATGAACCTGCGCGAAAATTGAAAGTACTAAATGCGGCTGATTACATGGCCACCATCAATACATTAAAAACCAATGCCAATTTAGCGCCCACCGCTTTTTACGGCGATATAAATAATGATGGTAAGCCTGATACGGTTAATACCGACTGGCAGCATGAGGTTTTTCACAAGGGCCTGGTGCAGAACCATAATATGGCAATAAGCGGCGGCTCCCAAAACACTACTTATTTCGCTTCCTTCAACTATAATGAAAACCAGGGCTATATTAGATCTACTTCACAAAAAAGAGGTTCTGCCCGCCTGAATTTAACTTCAAAGGTTACTGACTGGTTGCAATTTGGAATGAACACCCAGTATTCACGCACTATGGCAGATAATATCGCCTCTGGTGCAGGTACTGTTTTTTCAGGAATTCCATACGGCCCAATCACCGCATTCCCCAATATTCCAGTTTATGGCCCTGATGGAAAATATTATAGTGGAACGGGTGGAAATAAAGATTTCAGCGGATACGCTACACCCAACCCGCTGGCGGTAACCCAATGGAATTATGAAGACCGCGATGCGCGCCGTTTTATTGGAAGTGCATTTGGCGAGCTGCAACCGATAAAAGGGCTTAAGTTGAAAAGCCAGGTGAATATTGACTATTCAAGCGCCTACATAGATGGCTTCTGGAATAAAGACATTGGGGATGGAGTTCAGCTTGGAGGATTGCGGCAAACTAATTATAATGAAAAAAATACCTGGAGCTGGTTCAATACATTAAACTATAACCGGCAAATTGGCGCCGATCATGAACTGAATGTACTGGCTGGCGCAGAATACACCCGCCGTACCAGTAAATTCACTTACAAAGCTGGCTCGGGTATCATTAATCCTGATCTGTTGATAATAGACCCTGGCAATTACAAGGATGTAGCTGGTTATGATGGAATTGATGGCATTGACGATGGGCTGGCTTCCTATTTTGGCTGGATCAATTATGGTTTCAGAAAAAAATACCTGGCCACTTTTAATTTCAGAACAGATGCTGATAGCCGTTTTGGAAAAGATAAACAATGGGGTTACTTTCCTTCAGGGTCGGTAGCCTGGCGGGTAACCGAAGAGGATTTTATGCGAGGCTATCATTTTGTGAACGACCTGAAACTACGTGGCAGCTACGGGGTAACCGGTAACTCAAACATTGGTTATTTCCCGAGCCGTAGTACAATAGCACCCGGCACCTATGCTGATATTCCGGTGCTGACATTAGCGAACCCGGGTAATTCGGCTTTACGTTGGGAACGGCATTTGCAATTTGATGCGGGCATCGATGCCGTATTGTGGAAGCATACCAGCTTTACCCTGGAATATTATAACCGCAAAACAATTGACCTGATATTGAATAACCCGGTTTTGGCTACACTTGGCTTCCCTGGTAATACTATTACCGAAAACGTTGGGGAGCTGCGGAGCCGCGGTATTGAACTGACCATAGCTACACCGGTGTTACATAGACGTAATTTTGCCTGGGATATTAATTTCAATGCGGCCTGGAACAAAACCAAAGTGATTGCCACCAATGTCTTTGGCGATGATCTGTATGATAATAATGATTCCAGAGCTTCCTTTTCCATTGCCCGGCCAGGACAACCACTGGGCGTTTTTTATCTTATCCGCTGGGCCGGCGTAAATCCGGTGAATGGGCTGCCCACCTTTTTGGATGTGAATGGTAACCAAAAACAATACGACTATGCTAACTCCGCTTCGCCCTGGACATTAGTAAAGGATAACAGCAAAACTACCCCTATAACTGCTTCAGACCGGGTATTGACCAATCAATCACCCTATCCTAAGTTTTATGGAGGTATTAGTCAAACTATCAACTACTTCAATTTTGATGCAAGCATCGACCTGCAGTATGCCCTTGGATTTAGCGTATATAATCAAACCATGCTGTACCTGATGAAGTATGACAATGTAAATAATAAACCAACGGATATACTGAAGGCCTGGAAAAAACCGGGTGACAATACCGATGTGCCGCGTCTGGACGCAAAAGATAACATCTGGACATCAACCTCAACTTCATCGACCCGCTGGTTAGAGAAAGGTGATTTTTTGCGGATACGCAATGTGCAAATAGGTTACACAATACCCAAGACTGTTACTGAACGCATCAAGGTAAGCAGGTTGCGTTTCTATGTACAAGGCAGTAACCTGTATACATTCACCGGTTACTCCGGCATAGATCCAGAGGCAAACAGTGTAGGAGAAACGAACATCGGTTTGGGCATCGATAAATTCAGACCTTATTTTTCCCGCACCTTTACCATGGGTATTAACCTGGGCTTATAAGTGCTGCATTGCATTCAAATACTTAAAATAGAAAATAGTTTATGCGATATATATTGTATAGTCTCTTGTTAATAGCGCTTGCCGGCAGTTCCTGTCAGAAGAAAGTGCTTGATATCAATCCGCAGGATATGCTGTACAGTGATCTTGCTTTTTCAACACCTGAAAAAATTGAAGCCACCACTCTTGCCAGTTATGATGGGTTGCAGAACCCCCAATTCTTAGGCGGGCGGGCATTGCTTTATGTAGACGCTATGGGCGAAGATGTTTTTGACCGGGGACAAACTACGGCCGAAATCAGCCGTTTTAGCCAGTTATCAAACAGTGCTTTTGCCGCAAGTATCTGGACGGCGGGCTATGATGCCATTGCACGGGCCAACAGGGCCATGGCTGGTATTACCGCCAATAGCGACAAGTTAACCCCCGCTAAAGCCAATGCACTGATTGCGGAATGTAAATTTGTTAGGGCAGTGGCCGATTTTTACCTGGTAAACTATTTTGCACAACCATATGCATTTACAACAGACGCCTCGCACCCAGGTATACCATTAATAACTGTAAGCTATACTTCAAACGATCCCGATGCCAATAAACCAAGGGCAAGCGTAAGCGATATATATACAGCCATTATAAAGGACCTTACAGAAGCATTGGCCGATCTTCCTGTAAGTTATTCTACTACCACTGATACGGCGTACAATAATAAAACCCGTGGCACCAAAGCCTCCGCTGCTTCTTTTCTTTCACGGGTTTATTTGTATAAAGGCGATTATGCCAATGCAAAAAAGCAGGCCCTGGATGTGATCAATGGCATGTATGGGACCTTTGCTTTGAACAGTACGGTCAATGGCGCCTTTGGTCCCGGCCATTATACTACCGCTGAAACCATCTGGTCAATCCCGAATAGCATTCTTGATAACCCAAACACCAATTATTCATTGCCGCAGAATTATAGTGCTACAGGCAGGGCCGATCTGGCGGTTTCCAGTAACTTTCTGGACTCCAATCGTTACTTTCTTGCAGACGATAAAAGAAGAGGTATGCTCGCTACCGGAGTAAACGGTTCCCTGTTCACTACCAAATATCCGGATGTGGCTTCGCGGTCCGACTGGGCGCCTATTATCAGGTATCCGGAAGTGTTATTGACCTATGCCGAAGCGCAGGCTCGTACTGCTACTGGTGTCGATGCCGACGCTGTTGCCAAATTGAATATAGTAAGGGATCGTGCAAAGGCAATTACTACCTTGTCTTATACTGCAGGAAGTTTTCTTAATAAAGATTCGCTGGTTGCTGCGATCTTAGGTGAGCGCCGGATTGAACTGGCTTTTGAAGGCCATCGTTTCTGGGACCTGATGCGGACAAAAGGGGCTGTTACCTACAAGTTCGATACCGATGGGAAAACTAAATTACCAACCCAACCTTTTGGCGCACAAAAGAATATTTTCCCCATACCCCAACTGGAAGTAGATAAAAGCAAAAAAGTACTCACGCAGAACGAAGGGTATTGATTCCTAATAATACTAAAAGAAAACGTCCTCCCGGCTCAGCCTGGAGGACGTTTTACTTTGTACAACTTAAAGCCCTATGAAAGTTATTTCAGAAATATTTCGTGTAATTTATTTTCCAGTTCTTCACCGCGTAACCCTTCACCAATCACATTGCCTTCCGGATCGATCAATACGTTGTAAGGAATGCCAGTGAAACCAAAAGTGGTCACTGCTTTGCTGTCCCAGAATGCAAGGTCGCTCACATGTGTCCATTTTAACTGATCTGCTTTGATGGCTTCAAGCCAGTTATCTTTCTTTTTATCGAGCGATACGCCCAGGATGGTGAAGTTCTTGTCTTTGTATTTATTGAAGGCCGCTACTACATTAGGGTTTTCGGCCCGGCAGGGTGGGCACCAGCTTGCCCAGAAATCAACCAGCAAATACTTTCCTTTGAAATTTGAGATGGAAACCTTTTTTCCATTTACATCGGGTAAGGTTAATTCGGGTGCTTTTTTACCTACCCAGGCATTTTGTTGGTCCTGTTGTGCTCTTATTTTTTCAACCTGCTCTTTATAAGCATTGTATCTTTTCTTCATTTCTGCCAGGTTCGAATCGCCGGTATACTTTTGTGTTAAGCTGTTCAGGGCAGTTTCAAACTCGGTTTGTGGCAACGTTTTGGCCGACCGGCCCAATACAAAGGCTGCTACTACAGGCTGGCTTACATCACCCATTATGCGCTTCATATACTCATTCAACTCTTTTATAGCAGCGTTCTTGCGGTTGGTAAGGTTGAGCAGCGTACTGTCTGGCGCGCCAATGCGTTTAAGGCTATCCAGTTTGTTCATGGCTTGCTCAGCGCTTACACTTTTAACATCGTAGGTGAAAATAAAATCCTGTAACTCGCGGCTGGCAACAGAACCGGCTACAGTGTAGAATTTATCATTAGCCATATCCATATTGACGGTAATGGTGGGTGCATCGTTCACCAGCGGAACCATGGGGCCATCGGCCACTACCAGGTTAAACATGCCTACATTGGGGGCCTGGCCTTTTAATGTATATGATCTTTTATCGGCTGAAATAGTAACTGAATCCAGTTGAACAGGAGGCAGGTCGCCACCGAATGGTACTTCATATAAGAATAAGGTAACCGTTCCATTTTTAACTGCGTGCGGGTATTGATTTGCTACTTTATCAAGATTGGCAATATTGCCGGTTACTTCCAGTGTGCCCTTTTCTTTTGCTCCACAGGCGCCCACTGTAACCATTAGTATCGGCAATAGCCAGTTCGAAATTCGTTTCATCTATGTGTTTTTTATTTATAGTTATTGCAGTTTTTTTAAAAGGATATCATTGGTAAGTTTTGGATCGGCTTTTCCCTTTGATACTTTTTTTACTTCTCCTACAAATAACCCGATCAATCCCTTTTTACCTTTTTTATATTCTGATACTTTCTCTGGCATTTTGTTCAGCACTTCCTCCACCCAGGCGGAAACATTGCCTTCATCAGAATCCTGCAACAGGTTCAGCGCTGAGGCTATTTGTAACGGTTCTTTACCGGGTTCTTTTAACAGGGCGGTAAATATTTTGGTAGAAGCCACGGAAAAATTTACCTGGTTGCTATCGATCAGGGCTATCAGCGAGGCAATAACTGCAGGTTGTATGGGGAATGCAGTAATGGGTTCTCCCGTTTCATTCAACCATGATTTAATGGGGCCCAGCATCCAGTTGGCGGCTGCTTTGTAATTGGCCGAATGCCCGATGATCTGTTCAAAATAAACAGACAGTTCTTTTTCATCGGTTATAACGCGGGCATCGTATTCAGGTAACTGTAACTGTTGGATATATCGGGCTACGCGTTCTTCAGGCAATGCGGGTATGGAACTTTTAACTTCCTGCAGCAAGGCGTCTGTAACTACAAACGGGGTAAGATCGGGATCGGCAAAATACCGGTAATCGTTGGCGTCTTCCTTGGTGCGCAGGGCGAAGGTAGTACCATTGCCAGCGTCGAAACTTCTTGTTTGTTGGATGATCTTTTCACCTGCTTCAATAATATCTACCAGGCGTTTTGCTTCAAATTCAATAGCCCGTTTTACATTACGGATGGAGTTGAGATTCTTTACCTCTACTTTGGTACCCAGTTTGGGATCTCCTTTTTTACGAACGGAGATGTTGGCGTCGCAACGCATGCTGCCTTCTTCCATATTCCCATCGCAGATCTCGAGATAGCGTAACAGCTTTCTCAGCTCGGTAAGATAGGCATAGGCTTCGTCGCCGCTATGGATATCGGGCTCAGTAACTATTTCAACTAATGGAACGCCGGCGCGATTGTAATCAACGCTGGTGTTTTTTGGGTCAACATCGTGCAGACTTTTACCTGCATCCTCTTCCATATGAATGCGGTTGAGCTGAATGTCCCTGGGGCCTTCCTGCGTACGGATGGTTACGTGACCACCCACACAAATAGGGGTGGTGTGTTGCGTAAGCTGGTAGCCCTTTGGCAGGTCGGGATAAAAGTAATTTTTGCGGGCAAAATAATTATGCCGGGTAATGCTGCAATTACAGGCCAGGCCAATTTTAACGGCATAGGCAATGGCCTTTTTATTCAATTTGGGCAAGGTGCCGGGGTGCGCCAGTGTAATGGGGCTGATGTGTGTATTGGGATCGCCGCCAAAAGCCGCGCTATCGCCACAAAACAGCTTACTGTCGGTGAGTAACTGGGCATGCACTTCCAGACCTACAACTACTTCATATGCATCGTAAATTGTCGACATATTATTCTGATTGCCTAAAATGGTGAAAAATCAGACAAAAATACCTCATTTCTGGTTATGGTATTTTTAATAAAAAAGCCGCTCCGCCCAGCTAAACGGGAGGAACGGCTGTAATATAGGGCTGATGTTTGAAAACTTACAAATCGGCGGTTTTTAGCTTTTTAGGTGTTTTAATTTCAACTGATTGCGATTTGCCATTCCTGTTAAAGGTTACTTTAACGGCTGGTTTTTCCCTTGACTCGTGGGAGGCATTCACCAGGTCTTCGGTACTGCTTACTTTTTTGCCATCAAACTCGGTGATCACATCGTCTTTTTTAATGCCGGCTTTTTCAGCTGCAGATTCATTATCAACATCCAGCACTTTTACGCCCTTGCCATCCTCGGTGTCCTGGGCTTTTATCCCCAGCCGCGGTTTGCCATTATAGTTGAAATTGAAGTTGTGGTTGAAATTACCGTGGTCCTCCCAGTCGAAATTTAAATTCGGCATGGGCATAGGATTGGGCGATGTGAATGTCAGGGTCCTGCGGCTTTTTTTGCCCAACGTAACGGTAGTTTTTTCAGTTTTGCCTTTTCTGTCGTAGGTGATCTCTATTTTATCATCGGGTTTGTGTTTGCGCACGATGCGGGTTACATCATCGGGGGTGGCTATAGTTTCATCATCAATTTTTGTGATGATATCGTTTTCCTTTAAACCGGCTTTATCTGCTGCACTATTCTCTGTTACCTCTTCAATTTCGGCGCCGGCTTTCTCCGCTTTATCCATAGCTACACCCAAAAAAGGAGCATTGTCGTTACCACGGCTATCAAAACTGAATGCATTGCCACCGGTAAAAGGAGAGTGGCCGCCATAATACAAGGTCCTGCCTTTTTTTATAACCAGGTTATCATCATCAAAATCTTCCAGCGGTTTTCCATTCACCGTTACTTCATCACCTTTTATTTCAATGGTGACCTTGGTGTCTTTGTCGCCCTTTCTTTTGATAATGATCTCTTCATTATCGTTCATTTTGGATTTGTCCTTATCCTTGTCTTTATCCTTTGTATCCTGGGCGGCCAGGGGTTGGCACAACAGAAGCGATACGGCTGCAATGGCGGTGCAGGAAATCAGAAATCGTCTCATGGTATCAAGAGTTTTAAGTATTTACAATATACTACGTCAACTTTCGTACATCAAATATAGGAATTTAATTGAAATACGAAAATATTCGGAAATGTTAAGGTTGGGGGAAAGTTGACGGGTTAACATGTTGACAAGTTAACGAGTAAGAAGGCGGCTGAGAGGGTCAAAGAGGGAGGTTGATAGAGATGACGGAATTGATAGTGTTGATAAAGGTTTTGGAATTAAAAAGTTAACAAGTTGACATTCAATTGGGCGGTTTTCCCTTGTCAACTTGTTAACTTTTCAACGCCTGCTCTTGGGGACGTAGTATTAAATTTATATTACAATAAGCTCTTTACTTTATTGATCACTTCTTGCAACTTCCCGGCATCCTGTCCACCGGCTGTGGCCAGGGTTTTTTGTCCGCCGCCGCCACCTTTTATCAGGGGAGCGATGTGCTCTTTTATGATCTTGCCGGCATCGAGCGAGCGGGCTGCGGCTACGGTATCAGCAATACCAACGGCAACAAAAGGTTTGCCGCCGATATTGGCGCATAATACCACCACATGGTCGTTCAGGTGATTCTTCATGTCGAAACACAATTTCTTTAATGCATCGGCATTGCCTACTTCTACAATATCGCCCACGAACGTAACGCCGTTGATGATCTCGTCTTTATGCAATAATTCATTGCGAACGCCCACCAGTATGCGGTTCTCCAGGTGCTCCAGCTTTTTCTTCAGGTCGTTGTTATCGGCAGCCAGGTTCTGCACGGCTTTTAACAGATCGGCGGGACTTTTCAGCTCTTCCTTCACCTGTTGCAGGTGGCTTAATTGTTCGTTGATGTATTGTTCAGCTGCCAGTCCGCAAAGGGCTTCAATACGGCGAACACCGGCGGCTACCGCTGTTTCATGTTTTATTTTAAACAGACCCAGTTCGCCTGTAGCGCCTACGTGGGTACCACCGCACAGTTCAACCGAATAGGCAGGGTCCATGATCACTACGCGAACCACATCGCCATACTTTTCACCAAACAACGCCATGGCGCCCAGTTTCAGGGCTTCTTCCTTCGGCAATTCTTTTATAACTACCGGTATGTTGGCGCGGATCTTCTCATTTACAATGGCTTCTACTTTTGCAATTTGATCAGTGGTCATTTTGGCGAAATGCGAAAAGTCAAAGCGCAGGTATTCATCGTTTAACAGCGAGCCTTTTTGCGCCACATGGGTGCCCAGTACTTTTCGCAGGGCTGCATGCAGCAGGTGAGTGGCTGAGTGGTGAACGGCTGTTCTTGACCTGCGGCTTGTATTGATGCGGGCATCAACAATACCGGTAATGTTGATCGGCAGCTTTTCAACAAAATGAATGATGAGGTCATTTTCTTTTTTGGTGTCAATTACGGCCACTTCTTCACCTTCAAAAAACAACGTACCGGTATCGCCAACCTGTCCGCCGCTTTCGGCATAAAAAGGCGTGGTGTTCAGCACCAGTTGGAAAGAGGTCTTTCCTTTGGCGGTTACTTTACGGTACTTTATTACTTTGGCTTCGGCCTGGGTATTGTTGTAGCCGATAAAGCTGGTGCTTCCATTTTCTCTCAGCACAACCCAGTCTTCAGCACTAATGGCAGTAGCGGCACGGGCGCGGTCTTTTTGCTGCTTCATTTCGGCTTCAAACTCTTTCTCGTCTACTTCCAGGTTATTTTCACGGGCTATCAACCTGGTAAGGTCAATGGGGAAACCATAAGTGTCGTACAGCTCAAAAGCGGCTGAGCCATTGATGATCTTGTTTTTGGTAGAACCGATGATCTCATCGATCTTCTTCAACCCTTTTTCCAGCGTACGCAGGAAAGCTTCTTCTTCTTCCTTGATTACTTTGGCAACAAAGTCCTGTTGCTGCTGCAGTTCAGGAAAAACCGTTTGAAACTGGGTGGACAGCACGGGCACCAGTTGGTGCAGCAGGGGCTGTTTATAATCGAGATACGTATAATAATAACGAACGGCCCGGCGCAAAATGCGGCGGATCACATAACCTGCCCCGGTATTGGAGGGCAGTTGACCATCGGCAATAGTAAAGCTGATGGCGCGAATATGATCGGCCAGTACGCGGAAGGCTACAGCCTGGTGCCAGCCGGCGCTGGTTGATTGCGGCGTGTTGGGATCGTATTTCTTTTTGGTGATAGTCTCGATAGCGGCGATGGTGCCGGTGAAAACATCTGAATCGTAATTCGACTGTTTGCCTTGCAGCACTCTAACCAGGCGTTCAAAGCCCATTCCGGTATCCACGTGTTTGGCGGGAAGGGGCTCCAGGGAACTATC
>JAJKIL010000463.1 GCA_021154515.1 Niastella sp.
TGCTTCAGGGCCGGTCCCAGTTCACGGGTGCTGTACTTGCCCAATCCAACCAGGGCAACCCCCAACACGCGATCGGGGCGGTTATTACTGGCATACAAACCCAGCGGACCAGTCATCAATATGGAAGCAGTGCCTATTGATAATTGTTCCAAAAAGGAACGGCGGCTAACGGACAATTTTTTCATATTTCAATTTACGCAATAGCCTTATAGCTTATTCAACGCCAATAGCTGTTTATAAACGGATATTGGCTGGCATGATTTTTAAACGATTATTGTTATAAATTTTTATTATGCGAGACTGGCTGAGAGGATTGATCGCCGGATATGCCGCCTGGAAATGGGGTGGTGGATGCCTGGGTACCATCGTGGTCTTTCTGTTAATTTACTGGTTGCTGCAAGGTTGCTGAGAAAACAGCCCACAGCCATGAGCGGAAAGTGTAAGCTTCGCCGCACCCGCCTCGCTTAGCCGGGAATAACTGTCGTTCGTTCTTAACAACTTGCCGTTCATAGGCTTTTTATAATAATCCCCCTGTTTTCCCGACTTTTATGGTACTATGAAACGAGTGCTAATGCATAGTGCCTTCTGGCTGATATACCTATTGCAGGATACCGTGCTGGAAATTGTTTGGGTAGCCCCCGCTTTAACAAACATTCCGGAAAATGTGCAGTTCTGGATGGCGTTTAAAGCCGCTCTTGCCGCCTGGGTGCCCAAACTGGTATTTACTTATTTTATTCTTTATGTTGCCATTCCCGAGATTGTAAAGGGAACCAGGAAACTGTTCTGGACCGTTTTGCAGGTAACCGGCGCTATAATAGTGACCATCATACTGTACCGGCTGGTTTTTGTGTATTGCATTAACCCGGTGATTTATTCGGGTATGTTGAAGGACAGGCCCCTGTTTCACCTGCTCAGTGTGTTGCTGGCGGTTATGGATATAGGTTTTGTGTCGGGGGTTGCCATCACCTTAAAGTTATTGCGCATTCAACTGACTGCCCGCGAACGGGAGAAAAACCTTATCAGGGAAAAACTGGAGGCGGAATTGAAATTCCTGCGCCATCAAACCAATCCGCATTTCTTGTTCAATACCTTGAATAATATTTACGCGCTGGCCCGCAAACGATCCGAACATACGGCGGAAGTGGTAATGCGACTATCGAAGCTGTTGCGTTTTATGCTGTATGAATCAAAAAGCGATCTTATTACGGTGACCGATGAACTTAAAATACTGGATGATTACATAGAGCTTGAAAAAATGCGGTACGACCGGCTGACCATTCACTTTCAGCGCGATATTGATGATAGCTCGCAACAGATAGCGCCCTTGCTGTTATTGCCGTTTGTTGAAAATGCGTTCAAACATGGAGCCAGTGAAAGCAGGTTCGATTCATTTATCCGCATCCAGGTACAATTGCAACAGGGACGGCTTACCTTTAAGATAGAGAACACCAAGGAGAATCATACTTCGGAGGAAATACGGGATAACATCGGGTTGCGCAATGTGAGAAGGCAACTGGAATTAATGTACCGGGAATATGATCTGCAATTACAAAATGACCCACAGATTTTTTCGGTAAAGTTGTATATAAATTTAACCAGCTATGCACAGGTATAATTGTATCATTGTTGAGGATGAACCCCTGGCGGCGGAAGTAATAAAAGATTACATTGAGCAGGTGCCTTTTCTGCAATTAAAAGGCGTTTGCACCGATGCGTTGTATGCCATGGACTTGTTGCAAAAAGAAAACATTGACATGGTATTCCTGGATATTCACCTGCCTAAATTAAAAGGACTGGATTTTATAAAAGCGCTCAAAAAGCCTCCACAGATCATTATCACTTCTGCCTACCAGGAATACGCGCTGCAGGGCTATGAGTTGAATGTGGTGGATTATCTGTTAAAACCCATCGAGTTCAACCGGTTTTTGATGGCCGTTAATAAATTGAAAGAACGGGGTAGTAAGGATACATTGGCCGTTTCACCGGCAGCCGCTACCGAAAGAGCAGCTTTGTTTTTTAACGTGAGCAAAAAGCGGGTGAAGGTTTATATAGATGAGATCCTTTTTATTGAAAGTTTGAAAGAATACATTCGCATTACTACAAAAGATAAATCCATTCTCACCAAATTTCAGTTAGGGCAAATTGAAGAAATGCTGGCAAAGAACGGTTTTTTGCGGGTGCATCGTTCTTTCCTGGTTGCCAAAAACAAGATCGATGCCTTTTCTGCTACTGATGTGGATGTTAACGGCGAGCAAATTCCTATAGGGAGAAGCTATAAGGAGGTTGTGATGTCGATCCTGGAAAATTGATTGCTGACAGAATACGAGGAATTTGTTACAGGTTGCAGGGAATACAAAATCCTGACCGTGCAATTTGAAACCTGTAACCTGAAACCTGGAACTGCTTTCCGTAGGTCGCAACCTGCATTTGGTTGAAAAAGCAACAGGCCAATGCCGTAACTACATAACTTCAACCTCATGACAACCTTTCAACCCGTTTCACAACCACGATCGCATACCACTAAACCATTGTTGACAACAATAGCCTGGGTAGGGTTACTGGCGGGAAGCCTTGATATTTTGTCTGCCTTTGTGCAGGCCTGGCTTGTACGGGGAACCAGCCCGGTGATCGTATTAAAATATGTTGCAAGCGGCGCGGTTGGTAAGGCTGCTTTTGCAGGCGGCTGGCTGATGGCGTTATTGGGGTTGTTGTTTCATTTTATTATCGCCTACAGTTTTACCGCTTTATTTTTTATGATCTACCCATCAATAAAATTCTTCCACAAAAGCATAGCGCTTACTGCAATCATATATGGGATTTTTATTTATATAGCCATGGATCTGGTGGTGCTGCGTTTCACCAAAGTGCCGCCTGGTGCTTTTCATTTAGACAAAGCACTGATTGCAACCGCCATCCTGATCGTAGCGATCGGGTTGCCGGTTGCCTATTTCGCCCGGAAATTTTACCGGGATTAATATAATCGGGTGAAGGGTATTAATTTTCAGGCGTTCTAAAAATGCAGAGCACCGGAATGCGAGCATGGTTAATGATCCGTTGGGAGAAAGGCCCGATAAAGAATTGTTTGGTGGCTACATCAACCGTGGAGGAAACAACAATCAGGTCTGCTTTGGATTTATCGGCTTTGTCCAGCACTTCTTCCCCAATATTTTTTCCATGATTATAGCTTACTTCATACTGAAACTGGTTCCAGAACTTTTTCAATTCGTTGCCTAGTTCAGTTACCTGTTTCAGGTCCTGTTCTTTTCTGTCGATAGAAATACCGAACAATTCGAAGTTGCTGTCGGGGTGTATTTTTAAAACCAGGTTGCTGATGAACTGGTACTTTTTTAAAGCGCCCAGGGCTGGCCGTAAGGGAAAAAGCACGGTGTTGAAGTCGTGCCAGCGTTTACCTTCGGGTACTATAAGTACCGGGCAGCTGGCATTTTTAATAGTAAAATAAGAGTTAGACCCAATAAAAAAATCCCGGTGACCCGATGCGCCATAGGCGCCCATCACGATGAGATCGGGTTTTATATCAAATGCCAGTCTTACAATAGTAGGCCCAATAAAACCTTCTTTAAGTAAAACAGTAGTGGGAATACCATGTCGTTGCTTTATGTTATCAGCAATGGCATGGCCGATCTGGCTGGCATTTTTAATGGCATATGTATCCTCGGGAAGATAGCCTGCATCATCGATATGTAATAAAATTAAAGACGCATTATTTCTTTTAGCAATAACAATGGCTGTTTCCAGTGCATTGAACGATGCCTCGCTATAGTCTGTAGGAATAAGAATATTTGTCATTATTGAGGCAGGGTTGTGATCAATATTTTTTTCGCGGGATGGCGGCCGTTTTTGTGGTATCGATCAGGCGGGTCAGTTCAATTACCACTCCTCTCAATGAATCGTTTTGCAAGATCAGTTCCCTGTTCTCCCCCTTGTAATCAATGGTTTGTTTGAAAAGGAAACTGCTTACAACAACTAGTATTATAATAAACGCGAGCAGGAATCTATATACTGATCGTTTTATTTTCATTGCGCCAACTCTTTCCCAGGCAATTTATTGCCTGATAGTTATGGTGCAATTAATTACATGTTAGAAGTTTATTAGAATTTGGCGGTGGGTAGAGTGATCTCAAATTCTGTGCCTTGTCCGGGGGTGGACGAAACCGTGATATTGCCCTTGTGCAGCTTTATAATGCGATTGGCTAGTGACAGGCCCAGCCCAAACCCGCTTTGATGGGCAGTGGTATTAACCCGGTAAAATGGCTGGAAGATGTATTTCAGTTCCGGTTCAGGAATGCCCATTCCTTTATCGCTTATAGAAATAGTAATAGTTTCTCCTTCAGCCTTCAGCTTTATGATGGCTTTGTGATCTTCAGAGTATTTGCAGGCGTTGGAGACAATATTCCTGATGGCTGTAGATAAAAGCTCGGCATTGCCAAAGACAATTAATTTCTGTTCTTCGGCTGGCATATCATTGAACGACAATATAACCAGGGAGTCAGGATTACTTTTCTTCATTTCCGCCGGCAAGCCCATTAATATTTCATCCATACGTACAGGCATGATGTTCAATCCGCCCGGATCGCCCGAAGCCTGGGCAAATTCCAGCAGGGTTTGCGTGAGTTTGCTCAAATGACGTACGTCCTGGTAAACCGATTCCATTACTACCCGGTATTGCTGCGCTTCCCGGTTCTTTTGCAGGGATACTTCCAGCTGGCTGCTGATAGCTGTTAATGGAGTAGAAAGCTCGTGCGAGGCATTGGAAACAAAACGGCGCTGGGTCTCAAAACTATCCTGTAACCGGTTCAACAACTGGTTAAGGGTTTCCGCCAGGTAATGCCATTCATCTTTTACCGAAGTTTTGGTGCTGATGCGGCGTGCAAAGTTCTGGGCAGAAATTTCATTGATGTCATCGGCTATCTGCCTGATGGGCCGCAATAAGCGCCCGGAAAAGAAATACCCGCCAACAAACGCAATGATAATACCGGCAATAAAGCTGAACCGCAGGATGTTCGATAAGGTCCTGATCTTGGCCTTGCCATCCTCATCATAAGCCGCCGTGATCACTACAATGCGTGTGGTGGCATTGGCATAATGATAGGCTACTGCTTCCTTATTGCCGAGTTTGAAAAATATGGTGCCTTTTACGCGGGCATCATCGAGGATGGCGGAGTCTACTGCCAGGGTATCGGCCGGGGCATCGCTGTAGCTGTATATTTTATCGTTGCGGTAGTCGTACGCCTGAAAGGTTTTGTCTTTAAGGTTAAGGGAGGTGGAAGAATCAATTTTACGAATGAGGTTTTGATCAAACACCTGTGATTGTCCCAATAACCGGGCAAGGGTGATGGCGCGGTTGGTCAATCGCGTTCTGATATTATTGGTGCGTTCGGTATATGAAAAATAAAAAACAGTTGCGCATACTGTGGCCAGGATCACAAATACTATAAGACAGAACAATAGTGTTATGCGCAGTTTAACAGGCATCAGCGTTCATTTTCCTTTAAAATATACCCCATGCCAACATGTGTTTGTATCAGTTTCCGTTCGTAAGGCTTATCAATTTTATTGCGAAGATAACTTATGTATACGTCAATGATATTGGTATTGGTGTCAAAATCAATATCCCATACATTTACTGCAATAGACGCCCTCGATACTACTTTGTTCTTGTTCCGCAGCAGGTACTCCAGCAATTGAAACTCTTTGGCGGTAAGGTTAATGATGTCGTTGCCGCGGCGCACTTCCTTACTGTCGAGGTTCATACTGAGGTCGGCTGCCTTTAAAATATTACCTACCGGCACATTCTGGTTCATGGTGCGTTTCAACAGTACGCGTATTTTCACCAGCAGTTCCCTGAATTCAAAAGGCTTCACTATATAATCATCGGTGCCGGCATCGTAGCCTTCCATTTTATCGTTCAGGGTGCTTAAAGAAGTAAGCATAATAATAGGGATATGCGTATTACGTGCCCTGATGATCCTGGCCAGCTCATACCCATTTATCCCCGGCAGATTGATGTCGAGGATCACCAGGTTAAAATCATGCATAAAAAATAACCGTTCCCCAATTTTTCCGTCATAGGCCACCTCCACATGGTAACCATTTTCACTAAGCCCCACGTTCAGGGTGTCGGCAATCTTTTGTTCGTCTTCAACGACCAGTATTTTCGTTTCTTCCATAACCTGTTATAGCTGTGTGCAATTACACGCAACGTGCAATCTAAGTTACAAATTCAAAAAGTATCAATTATTACAGCGGAAAATTGGCGAAAACACCGGGTTCTAATCCACTTCTAATTTGGCATTAAGGGGAGCCTAATTCATCTGAAATAAGTTTGACAATAAGTTCAAAAAGGTTTTAAAGAAATGCTGATGAAAAAAGGATTTATTCTGCTACTGTGCGTTATAACCTCATTGGTTGCTGTATCACAAAACATTCAGGATGCAAAAAGGCTCATTTACTATGAACGGTATAAAAGTGCTGAAGATCTGCTGCAACAGGTTGTAAAAGCCGATCCCGCGAATGCAGAAGGGTGGTACCTGTTGTCAAAAGCCTGGTTAAGTTCAGACAATGCTGCGACTTTACAAAATATGCTTTCCCAGGCGCCCGCATCCGTTAAGGAAGAGCCTTATTTCCAGGTTGCTTATGGCAGTTACCTGCTGAATAAAGGGAATAAGGACAGCGCTAAATATTACTTTGACCAGGCATTAGATAAAACCCGGGAAAAGAATGCTGATATTTTATCTGCCATCGCCAATGCTCATATAGTTGCCAAAACCGGCGACGCCAATTATGCCGTGGGGCTTCTCAATAAAGCTGTAAACCGTGAAAAGAAAGATCCGGCCCTTTTTACTAGGTTGGGGGATGCACAACGCAAACTGGGCAATGGTTCAGAGGCGTACAAAACCTATACAGTGGCACTCGATAAAGATGGCAGGCATGCTGCCGCCCTGTACCGCATGGGAAAAATATTTGTTTCCCAGAAGAACCCCGAAATGTATTTGAAATATTTCAACCAGGCGCTGGAAGCAGATAGCAATTACGCGCCTGCGGTGTACGAACTGTACTATCACTATTATTTCACCGAGCCACAAAAGGCCATGGCATATTTTAAACAGTATGTTGCCAAAAGCGATCCCAGTAAAACCAACGACGTGCTGTACACCGATCTGTTGTACCTGAATAA
>JAJKIL010000464.1 GCA_021154515.1 Niastella sp.
ACTAAGTAAGTATCTGGATCACAGATCATTGAGGACCGGCGTGATCCCTTTTTTCTATGTTGAACTCGTTTGCGTAGATTTTTATGAGCACAAGGAAAAGTGATATTAGGATTGGTCCGAATATGAGGCCGATAAACCCGAAAAGCCCTACCCCGATAATAACCCCGAAACCGGTAATCAGGGGATGCACATCGCCAATGCGTTTCAGGATCACAAAACGGAACAGGTTATCAACTGTGCCTATAACGCCAAACCCATATATAAGCATAAAGATGCCTTTGGTGGTATGGCCGTTGGCAAAAAATAACAGCCCAACAGGTACATAGGCAATGGCTGCGCCCAGAATAGGCAGCATACTGGTAATGCAGGTGATCACAAACCAGAACCAGGGTTCATTCACACCCAGGATCAGGTAACCGATCAACCCAACTATTCCCTGTAATATGGCAATAAGGGGTATACCAATAGCATTCGAATATACCATGGTGTTAAGTTCCCGCCGCAACAACAGGGTGTTCTCATCTTTAAGCGGTACCCAGTCGTAAAAGTTCGATTCCATTTTACGGCCTTCTACCAGCATGAAGTATAATATAAAGTACATGATCACAATAGCGGTAAGTGTATCGAATGCCCCGCCAAGGATCTTGGGAACGGTTTCTCCCGTCCAGGAAGTTATTTTGTTCAGGTTGGCGTCAGTGAGAATGTTTATTTTATATTGACCTTCCAGTTTTCCAATATATCCCTTCAGGCTCGCCAGCACTTCCTGCGAGTGTTGCATGGCAAAAGCAACTTTTGAAGAGAGCATATTCACCACCAGGAAAATGGGCAGCAGAATAACCAGGAATGATAACAGCATGAGTACGGAAGCCGCCAGACTTTTTTTCCATTTATAGCGCCCCTGTAAAACAAACATCCCATTACGCAGTAATACGTATAATGTATAGGCTCCCAGAAAAGCCGGTATCAGGCTTTTTAACTGGTTAAATAATACTAAGCCGAGAATAATAATGGTGGCTAAAATAAGAACCTGCCGGATGGCATTGTTGGGTATTTGCTGCTTCATGCTGGTTGTAACTTAACGAATTAACCAGTAATTGCAAAAGCTATTCCGCCAAAAATGAAAAGCCCCGCCCTGTATGAACCAGAACGGGGCTATTTAATAAAGAGGCTGTTATATTTTAACTTTCTTCCATTTGCCTTTTCTAAAGAGGATGATACCGGCAATGGTGATGCCCGTTTCAGCCAGCACAATAGCGATAAATACGCCTTTGGGTCCCAGCTTAAACACCATGGCCAGCAAAAATGCTAGCGGCACCTGGAACATCCAGAAACCAAAGATGTTGATTAATGTGGGGGTGCGGGTATCACCGGCGCCATTAAAGGCATTGGTAACAACCATCCCTACACCGAAAAATATATAACCCAGGCTCATGATGCGTAAGGCCATTACCGCATAGCTTTCAACGGTAACATCCTTGTTCATGAATGCCACTATTGGTTGGGCAAACAGCATAAACACCAACGTTACAAAGATCATAAAGATGGTATTGTATTTAGCGGTACGCCATACCGATTGTTCGGCCCGCTCCGGTTGCTGGGCGCCCAGGTTTTGACCAACCAGCGTGGCTGCAGCATTGCTCATTCCCCAGGCGGGCAATAAGAAGAACATGATCAACCGGATGGCTACGCCATAACCGGCAACAGCAGTATCACCAAACTCAGCCATTATACGGGCCAGTACCATCCAGCTGGCAGAGGCGATGAGGAATTGCGCAGTACCCGTCCAGGCAATATTCGAAATAGATTTAATGATCGGCCAGTCGGGAACAAAATCCTGCCTTCTTACTTTGATCACCCGTTTACCGCTGAATAAATGATAGAGTTGGAAAAGAACCCCAATACCGCGGCCGATAGTAGTGGCCATAGCGGCGCCTGTAATGCCAAAACCAGGAATGGGTCCCAACCCATATATCAGAACCGGGCATAGAATGATATTACAGATATTGGCGATCCATAAAGAGCGCATAGCCATCGACGCATCACCGGCGCCCCTGAAAATACCATTTATCAGAAACAGTAACATTATGACTATGCTACCACCATAAACAATGCGGGTGTAATTGGTGCCAATGCGAACGGTTTCGGCAGAAGCACCCATCAATTTCAGCACGTTGGGCGCAAAAAATAAACCGATGGAGCTAATAACGGCTGTAAACAGGAATGCAATTATCAGTGATTGCATCCCGGCTTTTGAGGCCGCTTCAGGATTCTTTTCACCGATGCGGCGCGCTACCAGGGCGGTAGCAGCCATGCTTAAACCAATAGCTAGTGAATAAACAATGGTAAGCACCGACTCGGTAAGCACCACTGTTGACACCGCTTCGTTTTTGCCAAGATGACCTACGAAGTAAATATCTACCACCGCAAAAACCGACTCCATGCACATTTCAAGGATCATGGGTACAGCCAGTAAAAAAACGGCACGGCGAATACTGCCCTGTGTATAATCCTGCTCCTGGCTCGATAACGCCAGTTTAAATAAAGAGAAAAAAGATTTGATACGCATAGTACCTATGTTGGGTGTTTGGTCCGACATACAAAATGCTGTTTTAACAGGTAATACAATAAAGGAAACGGAAGCGCTGCAAGCGCTATCAAAAAGGTGTAGAGGATCTTTAAATGTTCGTGGAACATGCCTGATGCTGCAGCGAACTGAGTCTTAAAACTTCATAAGCATAAAATTGAAGAAGAGCAAAGGTAGACAATGCAGGTAAAAGCCAAAACTTTTTTTGCCTTCAAGACGCCATGATGCAAATAATATCCGATGAAACCGGATTTTTCCGGGACTGGATCAGTAAGCATTATTTAATTTTTAAATTAGACCGATCGGTTTAATTTTGTGGGGTGACAAAAGCAGAAAAAACAAAAGAGTTCATTATTGCCAAAGCCGCTCCCCTTTTTAATAAGAAGGGTTATGCAGGCACTTCCATGAGCGATATTATGAAGGCTACCGGCCTGGCCAAAGGGGGCTTGTACGGTAATTTTGAAAGCAAGGATGAAATTGCCGCCCTGGCATTTGAATACTCCTATAACCAGTTAAAAGAAGATATTGGCCAGAAAATAAAGTCTAAAAAGACAGGCGTTGAAAAGCTGCAAACCATTTTTCTGTATTATAAAAACTACACCGTTGCACCATCAATTGAAGGCGGTTGCCCATTACTGAATACCGCTGTTGATGCCGATGATGCCTATCCTTTTTTAAAAAAGAAAGCGCGGCTGGCGCTGCAGGAAATGCTGGGCTCTCTGCAACATATTTTAAAAAAAGGCATACAGGAAGGATCCTTCAGAAGCGATCTGAATGTAAAGAAAGAAGCCGAATTGATCTTTGCCCAAATTGAAGGCGGTATTATGATGGCCAAGGTGCTCGACGAGGTAACGGTGCTGAACAGGTTACTGGAAAGTCTTAAACACCGCATGGAAACAGAATATATGAACCATCCATAAAACAGTACATATGCAATTGAAAACATTTTATACAGTACGATTTAGTGATTGCGATCCACTGGGACATTTGAACAATGCCCGGTACATCGATTATATGTTGAATGCGCGTGAAGACCACCTGAAACAATATTATAACATAACCCTGTCTGAATACCATAAGCAGGGATTGGCCTGGGTAACCCGCAGCCATAATATCCAATACCTGCGCCCGGTTTTTTATAATGAGATCGTTTGTATCGAATCCCGGCTTATTGAATTGGGCGAATCGCACCTGCTGGTGGAATTATTGATGTTTGATGAAAAGCAGGAAACGCTGAAGGCTATTATGTGGACAAACTTTACCAGCGTAGACCTAAAAACAGGCCGCAGAAAAGAGCACCCTGCCTTCTTTATGGAATTTGCAGCCACCATGAAAGTTGAGGATGTGGATATACCCGCAGGCTTAAACGAAAGAATAAAAACGTTAAGGAATCCCGTTCAATAAACAAGGTAAGGCCCCATTATAAATAGGTCCGGATATTGAAAGCAATGGCGCTTTCGATTTCCGGACCTATCGTTTAAACTACATCTGTTAAGGAATTACTAATACCCACCGGTTCCCCTTTATCCCTACAACTACAACTTTCTTCTTAGCATTTCTTTAATAAACTTCCAGCCTTCAGCGCCTTCTATTATACAAAGCAACACGCTAATAACAAGTAATAAAAATATTCACCTTAAAAGCATTTTATATGAAAACGTTTTTTACCCTCACTACCATCATTCTGATAGTAATTGCCAGTTTAGTAAGTTTTGTATTATTTCAACATGGACATTATGCTTTCTCTGCACTGTTGGTACTGACCAGTTATTTATCAGCTGCATTGTGGATCTATGTATTGCAGACGAAGAAAGTGGTATTGAGCTAAACAAGCGCTTCTTTCAGTCATAACATAAGGGTGTAAGGGAACTGGTATTTACCGGTTCCTTTTTTTATGTTTTAAGATACCGAAGGTGAGAACTTGTAGTTACCGGCCTGCTTTCTGTTCTACCTCATTGCCTAATTCAGGTTCGGCAGTAATAAACCAGCGGGGTAATTCCTGCTCATGTAATTTCCAGTGATTGGTTGAATCCCGGGCAAGTGTTGCCGTGATCAGTCGCCCACTGCTGTCAACAACAGAAATATGGAAGTAAATGGCCACTGAGTTGATGCGAAGAAAATGAAACTCCCGTTCCTGCCCGTCGGCACATAAAATGGTAGTTGAAAAGTCTTTTTCCATATTCAGCTTTTTAACCCAGTACAAAGGTGCACAATAATCTGTCCATTATGGCCTGAAATCGGGTTAAAAAGTGATTGGAATTTCGCAAGATGTTGTAAAATAGATATTTATCTAGTCTGGTTAAGTTGTATGTTTTCTCCACAGAAAAGCCGCCTGCCTGTTTTTACAGTAAAATCGTAGCAATTATTCTACCTAAAAAATCGTAAATTGATAGAGCTGTTACTAACTGTAGAAATCTCTTTACAAATTATCGTCCCCTTTCATTATTTCATCCTAATTACTTTTTGCCAAAAGCATGAAGAAGTCCATCATTGGCTGCTTGCTGCTGCTTATGCAATTATTTACCGCCCGGGCCGATCACATCACTGGCGGTGAAATGCATTATGCATTTACGGGCATCAGCAATGGGATGTACAACTATCAGGTCACCGCTAAATTATTTATGGATTGCTACAGTAACCGGCGGCTGCCTGATCCAGCTTACTTTGGCATTTTTAATAAAGGAACCGGTGCTCATATCAGGGACATTAGCATTCCAATGGCTCACCAGGATAGATTGACTTTGAGTAACCCTGGTCCCTGTATCACCAACCCGCCTTCTGTTTGTTATGATATTGGTTTTTATGATTTTAGTGTAAGCCTGCCCGCTTCTGCAGAAGGGTACCTTGTGGTTATACAGGTTGTATATCGCGTTCAGGGCATTAGCAATCTGACACCTGCCTATGGCAATATTGGGGCTACGTATACAGGTGAAATTCCGGGCAACGGAGTGGTGGCTTCGGGACCAGAAAACAGCAGCGCCCGTTTTAATGGTGATGATATGGTGGTGGTCTGCGCCAATAATTCATTCTCCTACAGCTTTGCGGCAGTAGATAACGACAACGACCAGCTGCGTTATTCATTTACCAATGCCTATATTGGCGGTTCAGGTGGCGGTGGGGTGAATTTTCCGCCGGCGTCGCCACCCTATTCCTCAGTGCCCTACGGTTCAACCTATGGGCCTGGCGCGCCTTTAGGTAGAAATGTAAAGATCAATGCCAATACGGGGATGATAACCGGCGTAGCGCCGGGCGAAGGCGTTTATGTGGTAACGGTGCAGGTGGAAGAAATCCGGAACGGCGTTGTTATTGCCGTCCAACGAAAAGACCTGCAGATCCGCATCACGGCCTGCACCATTGCATCGGCTAGCATGCCGCCCGATTACATGCTTTGCAGGAATTCACAAACTATAACGCTCGCTAATTTGAGTAACAGTCCGCTTATTACCTCCACCACCTGGGAGTTGATGGATAACAAAGGGGTTACTGTGTTCAACTCAAACGACGCCATTACCAGTTACACGTTTCCCGATACAGGCGTTTATACCGTAAAACTGGTGATCAATCGCAATCAGCAATGTTCTGATTCAACCAGCTCGCAGGCCTATGTATATCCCGGCTTTACACCCGATTTTGCCGTGAATGGCATTTGCTTTAAAAAGCCAACGCAGTTTTTAGATGCATCGGTTCCTGCATATGGCCATGTAGATTCCTGGGAATGGAATTTTGGCGATAGAACCGGGAGCGATGTATCGTTGCAAGCCTCGCCCACTTATACCTATCAGTCGATGGGTGTTAAAAACGTACAACTGATTGCTACCAACACAAAAGGCTGTCGCGATACAACGGTTAAAAGTATTTC
>JAJKIL010000465.1 GCA_021154515.1 Niastella sp.
CGCACGGGCTTTTTCAATGCATATATTTTTAACGGGCCCCGGTTCTGTGCTGCCGCCAGCATATAATTTCCGGCTGCATTTTTTAATTGTACCAGCGACTTTCCATTACCGGGAACAAAAATGCCGCTCTGCAACAAACTAAGCGGGGTAAATCCACCTTTGCCATCGCCCTGTAACAACAACCCATCACAACCGTCGTAGCGGCCAACCGATACCTCTGTACCATAATCATTGCCGTTAATAAGCACATCCAGATTGCCATCGCCATTGAAATCCTGCGCCAGCATGCCATTCAAACAGGAGAACTGTGCTGCTACCGGAAGGGGTTGTAATTCAAACCTGCCATTGCCCTCGTTCTTTACCAAACAATGCGCAAAGAGATCAGCCTTCACCACCAGGGTGTTTTTCATTTCTTCGGGAGTAAACATCTGGCTAAACGGAGCGGCCGCATAATTTTTGTAGTTCGGGTATTTTGCTTTGAACCCAACCACCTGTTTCACCACATCGTCGCGCATTTCGGCAATGAACTCCTGCCGTTGCGGGTTTCCGGCACTGGCCGGCAGGTATAAAGAGGGGATGGCATCATACACCCCATTGTTATCAAAATCTTTGGCATACATGTGAACGGGATAGTTGGCATTGCCCCGGTAAAATGAATTCAACCCCAGATTACCAGCTATATAATCTATGTCGCCATCATTATCAAAATCCCCAGGCACCAGGCTCGTCCACCAACCGGTTTTATCCTGAATGCCGGTTTGTGGCGTGATGTTATTAAATACCCCCTGGGTATTCTTTATAAATGTAAGCGGCATCCACTCCCCTGCCAATGCCAGGTCGGGCCAGCCATCGTTGTCAAAATCTGTCCATACGGCGTCGCACACCAGTCCTATGTTAGTCAAACAGGAAGCAATGGAGTGAGTGACGTCAACAAAGCTGGGGGCGCCTGGTTTTGAATCATTGCGATATATAAAGCTGGACACCGGTTTGGGGTAACTGCCCGGTTCTACCCTGCCCGCGATAAACAGGTCCAGATCTCCATCTTTATCAAAATCAGCTGCACGCACACACGATTTGCTGGTATAGTTTTTTGGGATAGCGGTTGTGCTTAACACAAACCGGCCTTTGCCATCGTTGATGAATAATTTATCTCCATACGCAGTATCATTAGCCGCATGTTCGTACCCGCCACCGGCGATAAACAGGTCAAGGTCATTATCACCATCCGCATCAAACAGGGCAATGCCCATGTCTTCACCCCGTTTGGTTTGTTCACTCGCATTAGGTTGCAATAGTTTTGAAGTGAATTGTCCGCCCGGGGTTTGCAATAACATGGTAGCGCTGTAACCGGAGGAGCCGCCACATACCAAGTCATCGAGCCCATTGCCATCCAGGTCTCCTACGGCCATAGCCGGGCCATACTCCGACAACTTATGAGGCAATAGCTTCTGAATATAAAAATCAATAAAATCATTTTCAGTTTGAGTATACTGTATACCAGTGGTGGCTGTAATATCAGTAAACAAGGCATTATTGGCCAACACCGGTTGTTGCCAGGTATAGGGCGTTGTTGCGTTGGCCTGTTCTACGGTTATCAATTGGTCGGCCTTTACATTTTGTAACACTTGCATGTGGCCATTGGGCCATTTAATGCAAAGAGAATCAACCTGGGTAAATGTGCCCAACCCAAAGTGCGCATCGCTTTGTACGGATGATAAATAACCACGCACCGGCGATTGCTCATACACCTGTCGATGACCTTTGTAATAGAGCTCTACAAAAGTTCCCAGTCCGTTTTTGTTATTGGCGGCACCCTGTAAATGAATGCGCAAATAATGGGCGCTATCGGATTTGTTATCGCGCAGGGTATTTTTATACACCATAGCCTCATCATTGATATTGTTCACTACAAAATCAAGATCACCATCATTATCCAGATCGGCCCAGGCAGCGCCGTTCGAAAAAGAAGGCGTGGTTAATCCCCAGTCGTCAGTGGCGTTGGTGAAAGTAAGGTTACCATTATTGTGAAAGGCGTAGTTATGAATTTTTACCTGTGGTATCTGATCGAGTATAAATTTTTTACTGGCCAGCCTGATCGACTGGCTGCGAAAGGCGGTAAAGTCATGATCGGTTACATCTTTTGGATAGCCATTAGTAACCACAATATCGCGCCAGCCATCGTTATCAAAATCCTGCACCAGTGGCGCCCAGCTCCAATCCGTTTCGGCAATGCCTGCCAAAAATCCGATCTCGGCAAACACTGGTTCGCCAACTGAGTCTTTTTGCAATACCCGGGGTCCCATATTTAATTGCAGGGTATTGCGGATATACTGGTATTGATAGTGGTAATAATCTGAGTTCTGGTATAATGAATAACTGTTGGCTGGCAGCATCATTTTTTTGCGAAAATTGTCTTCAGGATTCATATCCAGTTCCACTACATCGGCCAGCCCGTCGTTGTTGATATCTACTACATCCTGGCCCATGCCATAAAAAGAAGTATGCTTGAAATAGGAGGTTGCTTTATCGGTAAACGTGCCATTGTGGTTGTTGATGTACAACAGATCATTGGGGAGAAAATCATTGGTCACAAAAATATCTTTCCAGCCGTCTTTATTAAAATCGGCAATGGATACGGCGTGCCCGTATCCTTCTATGGTTACGCCAGCTTCTTTCGATACATTGGTAAACACCGGATGTTTCAGCTGTTCATTATAATCGTTGCGATACAAACGCCCGGTACTGAAATGCGAGCCATCGGTAATTTTTGGTCTGAACACCGAGGGGTTGTCCTTTTCCCTGATCTCATTTACCGCGAGGTACATGTCCAGATCGCCATCGTTGTCATAATCAAAAAAAGCGGCCTGCGTACTAAACGTGGTATCGTTCAATCCATAATCGGCCGCCAGCTCTTTGAATTTCGGAATGCCGTTCTTGTCAACACCCTGGTTAACGTATAAGAGATTTTGCCGCTGTGCACCCGTCTTTAACATGGAGGCGCATACATACAGGTCGGTAAGGCCATCATTGTTAATATCTACCACACTAACGCCGCGGCACCAGCGTCCTTCGCCAGCTACACCCGCCTGCTGGGTTACATCCTGAAAAGTAAGATCGCCTTTGTTCAGATACAGTTTATTGGACACCAGGCTGCCGGTGAAATACACATCCTGCAACCCATCGTTGTTGAAATCACCAATACCTACACCGCCGCCGTTGTAAATATTTGTCATATCCAACGGGTTAATACTATCGTTCTCTACAATGGTGTTGTTGAAGTGGATCCCTGAATGCGATGATTTCACCGCCTGGAACAGGGTACTTTTTTGTTTACAGGCCGAACCAAGTATGATGGTAAAGAAGGGTATTAATACATAACAGTGCTTCATGAAACAATCGCTTTTATATTAAACAGAGTCGTGCCACGGCTCCTGATTACAGGACGTGGCACGACTACTTTTGTACAGCATTTTCACGTTCTATGATAATCCGGATCAGTATCCTTGATTCTGTTTCAGGTTAACTGTTCCGAATGCGTTCTCAATATCTATTTGTTGTTGAGGTATTGGGAAATATTCATTCTTTTTCGGGGTAAACGTAGCTGATGTGTTAATGGCAAAGATGGTAGGCCGTTGCCGTTCTGCAGTAGCAAAAGCATTCAACTCAGGCGCCATCACCGTTCCTGTGCCATTATCCCAACGTGCCAGATCAAAGAAGCGGGTGCCTTCCATGGCCAATTCCAGCTTTCTTTCGAACCGGATAGCTTTTAATGCATACGTTTTATCGGCAAATGCACCAGCCGGATAAGGCTTTATCAAATAGTTATCTGCCGGGGCAACCTGCACTTTATATTTACCGGCGCCGGCATCGTAATCACTGCCTTTATATACCCAGCCGCTTGGATCTGCTGCCCGGTTGCGAACGAAGTTCACCAACGCCAATGCTCTGTCAGAATTGTTCAATTCAATTTCACATTCTGCCGCCCATAACAAAACATCAGCAAAACGAATGAGGTTTACGTTGTTGGCATCCAGTTGCGTTGGCCCCCAGAAGCTGGTTTCCGTTGATGACAATACGCCTTGTTGTGATTTGGCATACACATTCTTTTTGGGGCTGAAGTAACCATTCGATCCCGGGTCGCGTACCCACGTATTGGTAGGAGTTGGACCCCAGTCGAAGAAAGGAATGCCAGGCCGGCCCATCGTTAAATCAATGCGCGGATCCAGGGTACCGGTGTAAGGGGTGGCAGGATCGCTTACAGTTGGACCGCTGTTATATGTATCAAGCATCGGCAACCCATCAGCACCGGTCTTGTATGAATTGGCCAGTGAAATACTTGGATTATTAAAACCGCAGCAGCCACCGGGGCCTGCACTGTTGGGGAAGCCCAACACATCGCCATAGTTACCATTGGTGCCCGAACCATCATTTACTACCGACTGGTAAGCAAAGATCGATTCTGCACTGTTATCAGTAGCCGCGTTGAAGTTGTCCTCGAAATTCACCAGGTGGTATGGCAGGCCATAATTTGTTTGTCCATTACCTGAACCGTAGGGCGCAGGGATTATTTTATCGAACTGCGCTTTTGCCAGGGCATATTTGTGTTCGTACAAATATACTTTTCCCAGGTAGGCAATAGCCGCTGATTTATTGGCCCGCCCCACCTGCGGTTGTTTTTCAGGCAGATCATTTACCGCCTTTTGAAAATCGGCTTCAATCTTGGGCCAAATGTCAACATAATTGCCAGAAGCATCTATGTTTGGTACGTTGGTGTTGTTGGCAACGTACGTGATGGTTTCATCAACAAAGGGCACGTTGTTCCACATTTTCTTGGCTTCAAAATGAAAATGAGCCCTTAAAAAATAGGCTTCCGCCAACATTATTTTTTTAGACGCATCATCTAAATCAGTAACCTTTGCCATGGTGCGTATTACATCATTGGCGCGTTGCGCCCCATCATACAAGGCCTGCCATTTAAAATTAAAATACGGGTTATTGGCATTATACGCCCATGTTTCAATAAACACCACATCGCCCTGGTCGCTGGGCGTTGAACCTTTATAGGAATCACCGCCGGCAACACTGCCAAACGCCCAGTTAGAGGCGCCTGAGGCATAGTTGTTTCCGGACGTAACACCACCTTCGCCGCTTACCATGTGGTAAGCGCCTACCAGCAATCCGGAAACGCCCGCTGCGTTGTATAATTGATCAGGGCTGAATGCACCCAATGGCTTTTTATCGAGGAAGTTTTTTCCGCAGGCAAGTACCAGTACCAGTGTGCTTACTGAAACCGCTGC
>JAJKIL010000466.1 GCA_021154515.1 Niastella sp.
AATGCCAATCTTGTTTGGTTGAATGTTATACTTACCGGCATTGGCGCGAATGATACGCATGGCGCGTTCTGCATCCTGCAAGGGACCCAATTCGCGATGCACCAGGTCGGGCGAAAGAGGTAATCGATAATTCAGCACAAAGGCAGCAATGCCCATCGTATTAAACCATTTGGCCAGTTGAAAGCCGCTTATCTGAAACGACTCGTGGTGATAGCCGCCACCAGGACAAATAATAACAGCGCATTGTTTATTTTCCTGTATGGAGGGAAAGAAAGCCGTCATTCCGGGATTACCCACCTGGAACAACCGTTCATTGTTGATACTATCTTTCAAATGCATGCCCTTTGTATTGGGCATTTTGCCAGTGGGCCATAGTGGAATAAACTCCTGCGCCTGCAAGACAAAAGATCCCAGCACAAATGCAACCAACAAAGAAGTGATCCTGCCATTCATATCAATCGTTTTATTAAAATTAGTCCTTTAAATTTTCGACTCCGCTCAAAGCAGGAATGCTCAGAGCGGAGTCGAAAGGTAGACGCAATATGCTTACTTTTAGTTGCTGACAGCCCTGTTATTGTTTAATAAACTTCAACAACACTTTTTCCTTTAACCGCTCTAACTCTACAAAATACATTCCATTTGGCAAGGCGCTTATATTAAGAGTGGTATAATTGCTGGCCGGTTTGCTGTAATAAGTCCCAAGCAGGTGTCCATTCAAATTATACAGCCGGATAACTGCCACGGTAAACAAATTTGCATGGTACACATTTACATAATTGCCTGCCGGGTTTGGATTGATGGTGTATACCCCATAAGCAATTCCTGTCACCGGTACATTTATAGTAGCCATACCACTGGTTTGAACCGATATATTTCCCTCATACCCTCCTACACCTGCCGCATTTAACCGCACCATTACAGATGCTGTTACCGCATTATTAGCATTAGGGGATATTGCCGGAACATTCGTGCCATACCATTTTTTGCCTGAATCAACTGAGAGCTCATATCCTTCAGCCGGGGTAAAGGAAACCGGTGCGCTTAGCCCGGTACCTGTTACCAGGAAAGCCTGCGCGTCTGTTGGCCTGCCAAGCGTTTGTGAGAACCGTTGCAAATTACTATTGATGGTCATCGCCGGGTTCATTGGTTGTACAGGCTGCGTCACTTTATTCGCTGTCGTTGTTCCTTTCACCAGTACATTTTTCAGCTTCGCATATCTTATGGTGCTGCCTGAACCGGTGCAATGATAAATACGGAATGAAAGTGTATCACCGGATCTCATGGTCACACCGGCAGACCCATTCAGCAACAGGGCAAACACATCGGGGTTACCGCTCGTTTGGTTACTTACATCAAAGGCATTGGTGAAGTTGCCATTGATGCTTGCAGTGAGTGGTGTTCCATTTTTTATAGCTACGCTTATTTCTGTTGAATCTGTTCTGAAACCGGTTTTGGAATACACTACCGCCATTTTAGTGCCACTGGATGTATTGTAAAATGAAGTTGATAAAAGTATTGAGTCTACCCGCATGGTGTGTGTAGTGGCAGCTACTACGTTGAACTGTTCGTAGAATAACCTGTTCAGGGTACCACCCGGTCCGCCACTGGCGGTGGTCCACGATCCATCGGCGGTTGCCGCATATGCCTGTCCGTGCAAAGTGCCATAAGCAGGAACGGTGGGTTCCACTCCGTTCGATAACACCAGTTTATTTAACACAGGTGTTGTACCAATAACCCCTGCTGCCCGCACCGTGGCATCATCCTGGTTGTTGACCGTTAAAGGCCATTGCTCCAGTAATATGCCATCTACTAATGAATCTGCCTGAATAGTACCGGTCACGGCTACATTCACCGCCGTGGCATTGGTGGAAGCGTTTACAATATTACCGTTGTTTGATCCAATGGCCGTTGCATTGAGCCGTACATAAACTGTGGTATTGGCAATTGTACCACTGGCAGGCGTTATGGAAACAGGGGCGCTGCTCCCAAACCAGTTCGTATTATCGATCGACACCTGGTAACCTGCCGGTGGCGTTATGGTAAGATTGTTCATCAGGTTAGCGCCTGCCACTATATAGGTTTGCGTTTTGGATGGTTTTCCCAGTCCCTGTAAAAAACTACCCAGGGCGCCAAAAACGGTGATCGTGGGCGTGCTCGTTGCCGAGGTAGTATCGGATGTACAATTTGTATAGCCGGATTTGGACGTTCTTACTATATAATAATAGGTTTGTCCGGGCGGTGGGATGTTCTCGGTAAAATTAAAATTACAGGCCGAATCTTCAGTGCTTACCTGGGTGCTTACCAATGTGAAATTTGTTTTGTCGTTACTGCGGTACAGATCACAGGTAATGCCGGTCATGGGCCACGACAGATTCCAGGTTAAGGTGGTGGTGTTTGTTCCTTTTTTGGCGATAAGGTTCGATACGGCCAATTCGGGTTTAAATGTCGCATTCAATTCGGGCCAGGTAGCAAAGGGATCCCATTTGGTCATTACCGGGGTATTGGCATTTATAAAAACCGTATCGTTGTTATAATATTTTGCGGCATCGGCAGCTGTCAATTGTTTTGACCATGACAACCGGCTGCTTACATTCACCGGAGTGCCATCATAATTTTTTGAATTGTATTCCCCATACGTAATGAAACTGGTATTGGTACCTGCATCCCAGGTGCTCCACCCGTCTGATCTTATGGTTGATCCCATTAGCGTATTCAGGAAGGCGACTTTATTGCGGCTCTTGGCGGCATCAGCTGTGCCGGCATCATTTTGCCAGGGACGGCCCAGTGAATACAAGGTAAAGCCTCTGTTCTTTGTGATCCTGCAATCGCGGAACACATAGCCATAGCCTGATTCCAACTTGGTGTTCACTGCAGTAACATAACCGCCGGTTTGATTATCTAGCCGCGTACGCGGATAAATGATACAGGTATCGAAGATAATAGTGGAAGAACCGAAGAGGAAATCGGTATTTCCGTCTACATAACAATTCTTGAAATAGCATCTTGTTGCTTTAACGTTGCCACCATAATACGTGTCCTGTCCACCATTCATGCGGCAATTATAAAATACAACGCGGTCAGAAGTGGTATACACTGCCACCGCCTGCGGACCATCGCCTGGCGCCGGCACCAGGGCATTGGCGTTGATACCATACCCGGTTGCATTTTCTATTGACAGGTTCATCATCATCACATCATTTGCACTGATGGTTACTGTGGCACAGGTAGAAGTACCATAGGTACCTCCGGCCGGATTGGCCTTGCCTGAATAATTATCGGATGAGATAATGGTTTCGGCCAGGCTTTCCCCTACCAATTGAATAAAAGGTTTACTACCGGCAATGTTCACCGTTTCAACATACTTGCCCTTTTTAATATAAATTTTATACGGCGCTGTTTGATTGGTGGGCGCAGCATCGATAGCGGCCTGTATACTGGTATAATTGCCACTGCCATCTTTGGCTACCACGGCCTTTGCCCCGGCAGACGGTCCGGTGGGATTTGTTCCCCCATTGAGGGTTGCATTGGCCGTTGCCGCTGTAGCGGAATAGTTATATGCTTTGTCAACCGTAAAAATATAATAGTAGTAGGTAGTGCCGGCTGTTAAACTGGCGTCATTATCAGTATAAGAAGTGGTTACACCCTGACTTACTACTTTATAACCAATGCCCATGGTATTACCTTCAATATAGATGCCGTTGGCATTGGGAGCGGGCGCAGTAGACGCCGTGCTGCGTACTACCACATACCCACCACCATCTATACCAGTAGCAGGGGCCGTCCAGTTTACGGTGATTGTTTTATTCGCATTAGCAATTGCGGTGGGGGCAGTAGCCACATCGGGCACTGTTACATCAGGCGCCGGATTACTTTGATTATCTGCTGCATATACTACAAAGTCATCTACATCGAAAGGCTGGGTTATCACTGCGCCACCCCCATTAAAACGGAAGCCGGCCAAAAACAGGTTGGGCGTATAGGTGGTGGGATTTACATTGCGGACAGAGGTAGCTTTCATCCACGCGCCGCTGGCTGCTGTCCAGGCCAGCGTTTGATAACTGGTTGTAAAATTGGTGGCGCTGGTGTTGTCGGTAACGGCGATCAATCCGCTCACGCTATTGCTGCCGGTTGGCGCAGCCGCCCGGTAATAATATTGAACAATAAATTTTGTGTCGTTGGGATAAAGCGGATTGGTTTGTGAAGGCGCAAAACTATTTTTGGTACTGGTGCTGGTGCTCGTATAGGTGAAATAGTTACCGCCCGATCTGGCTGTTCCATCACTTTTAATAGTTGCCGAACCGCTGGTGGTCCAAACCGTAGTAACAGCATTCCCAGCTCCTGTTGGCGCCGCTGTGGAAACAGCCCCCACTGTTTGTTTTTCAAAACCACCATCCATGGTGGGATAAGTGCCCAGCCCTACAGTGGCCGAAGCAGCTGTTCCTGTTACCGACATATTAATAGTAGCAGCGCCTGCGCTGATATGAACAATATTTCCATTGTAATTACCAGCCGCTGATGCATTCAACCGCACCATAATGGTGGTACTGGTCAGCGTACCAGATGTGGGTGTTAATACTATTGGATTGGCGCTGCCATACCAGGTATTTCCATCGAGCGATAATTCATAAGAAGCAGGCGGGGTAATGGTTACATTGCCTGTAAGGTTGTAACCGGCCACCGAATAGGTACTGGCTGTTGACGGACTGCCGATCGATTGTGAAAAACTGGCCAGGGTTCCACCCGCCACGATTACCGGGCCCGGATTGGAAGCGGTTACCCCGTTTAAATAATTCTCCAGCATGGTATAACCATTACCATCATATACATTTCTATCGGCTGCATCGTTCGGGTTCAAACCATGACTGGTTTCCCAGGTGTCGGGCATTCCATCGTGATCGGTATCAACCGGGGCTATAGCTGAATTTAAAGTTGGCCAGGCATTAACTGTCAGACTGTAATCGGTACCGTGTGGATAATCGCCCTGCACATCGATATGACGGCCGGTTCGGTTGCGCACATCATTGACGATACGCTGATCGAGTGTATCGCGAGCTGGTAAGGTAGCGCCGGCCCCCAGTAACACGGCATCAAAAGCATCGACAGCTGGTTGGATGTTTTTGGTAAATCCTAAAACAAACTCGGTATTCGCTTTTGCCTGTACGGTATCAGCAGCCGTTGTGCCCATCTCCACACCCGACCAGTTATTATTGGTGTTCTGGGTAGATGCATCCACGTAGTTTCCGTTCACATACCATTTACCCCAGGGTATTGTTGGGTTGGGCATTGTTCCCGAAAAGCTAGGGTTACAAATGCGGTACCGAACACCGCTTGAAGTATTGGGTCCATATTTGTAATAGTTGTTCATTACATTATAGTTGCC
>JAJKIL010000467.1 GCA_021154515.1 Niastella sp.
CCTAGGCGTTTAACTTTTCCTGGGTGGCCTCGGCATTTATGCCATTTTCGGCAATTGTAGTTAACGTTGTATCTGTAGCTTTTTCCTCCTGTAAGGTTGGAACGAGTATTTCGGCAATATCTTTTTGTCCCATTGTTTTAGCCAGTGTTATTAAGCTACCATAGCTGGCAATTTCATAATGTTCCACTTTCTGCGCCGCTATAATCAACGCTACATCGCGTTGGCTGGTACCTGGTTCTGTTTCATCTATTACCTGCCAGCCTTCGTCAAAAAGGCCCTGCAGCCCCATGCATAGCTCCGCCTGTGGTTCAATGCCGATCTTTGAGAATACCTTTTCAAGCCGCTCTTTATGCGTGATAGTTTCTTCCATATGCACGATGAACGCTTCCTGTAACTCGGTATTCGTGGCGGCTTTGCTCATAGTATCGAGCACATTTACCAAATGTGTTTCTGCCCAGTACAGTTCTTGCAAACAGGTGGTGAAAAAGTCTTGCAGAACTGAATTTTTGCGTGTTTGTGAATTACTCTCCATATAGCATCGTTTTTATAAAAAGTTAGGGAATCGGCGAATGCCTGGTATATGTAATTAAAAATCATTCCACCAGTATTAGTAGTTAAACATTGTTTTCAGGTTTAAGGGTCACATACTGTCATTTTTTCAATCGGCCAACTGACAAAATCTAAAAAAATGACAGTAGTGCTGAAAAAAATTCAGTTGTGTAACTGCTGGTATAACGCTTGATGAGAATTTTTCAGGATTGGCCGATCCATTTAATGATCGTCATTATTTAATAACAAAAAAAGAGGTTAACTATGTCTGTTATCAAAAGAAATGGAAATAGCTCTCCTGCTTTTCCATCCATATTCGATGATTTTTTTAGCCGTGAATTTTTCAACTGGGGCAATAGTAATTTCTCACCCACCAGCACTACCGTTCCCGCTGTAAACATTAAGGAAAGTGCTGATGATTTTAAAGTAGAAGTTGCTGCACCCGGTATGGAAAAGAAAGACTTTAATATTACTTTGAACGGCAATCAGCTTACCATCAGTTCTGCCAAACAATTTGAAGAAACAAAGAAGGAAGAGAGCTATACCCGCCGGGAATTCAGCTATCAGTCTTTCACCAGGACTTTTCAGCTTCCCAAGGACGTGGTAGACGCTGAAAGAATTATGGCGACTTACGAAAACGGCCTCTTAAATTTAACTATCCCTAAAAGGGAAGAGGCTAAGCAAAAAGGGCCAAAACAGATCTCAATTAATTAACACAAGCCCGCCCCCCTGGGCGGGTTTTTATTACAATTTATTGCTATGGAACCGAGATATGAAATTGTGGTAAATGTTCGTGTGCCTGAAGGATATGTTGACGCCGGCCGTTTCCCCCTCACTGGTGATCTCGACGCAGCGGTTGATCTTTTTGCGCAATTAAGTGGTGCAGACAACCCCACAAGTCCGGCTGCCATTCGCTTTGATCTGTTAGAAATAAGAGATGCACTGTCCACTGTGCTTAAAACCCGGTTTGCCATTCTCTGTGAAGCTGGTGATAATTGTAAATTGATATTACGCGAAACCTTTCGACTATTGACACTTAAACCAATAACGCCCTTTTAAAACGGCGCCGCACTTACTGCATTCCCGGCCGCATTGGCTGATTGGTGGCGAGATCGTATTTTTCGCCCTGTGAAAGAATGTGCACAATGATATTTTCTACCGAAATAGGCATTTGGTCGGTAATATCTATGAGGTTCGTGTACGTTATGTTCTTTCCATTTAAAATAGTGAGGATGCCTGAGCCAATTACTTCAATATTGTTTCCGGCTGAAATGATCATGCCCGTATCTTCGGCCAGTCCAAAACCAATGATACCGGGTTGTACGGCCACTGCCTGCGCCAGCCGGTTAAAGCGACCTCTTTTTTCAAAATGCGTATCTATGATCACATTGGAAATAAAATCGAACCCGGTGCTGAATTTTATTTCTCCTTTCAGATGCGCCCGGGTAGCGTTGCCATCATAGATCATGGTGCCACCCATGGCCATGGCGCCTGCACTGGTGCCGGCCACTACAATAGGCTCTTCCAGATACCGCCTTTTAATACAGGCCAGGAATTCAGTACCGCCCAATATGGAGGTGAGTCTTAACTGGTCGCCACCTGTAAAAATGATGCAATTACAGGCGCCTAACCTTTCCAGATGTTCTTCTGTATCTACCTGGTCGCGGTGGGTGATAAAAAGATGGCTCATATTATCACACCCCAATTTTCCAAATGCCTTGCAATAGGTTTCTTCCATTTTTTCAGGAAAGGAAGAAGCCGTGGTGATCAGTTCAATCTTGGGCGTACCCTGTTGTTTTTCCAGGAGTTTAACGATCTGTCGCAAAATACCCGTTTCAAAAAAATCGAACCGGGAGTTTTCCGTAGCGCTTTTTATGTAATCGATCCCTTTGTCTTCGGCCCCTCCAATAGGCACCAGAATTCCTTTTATATCAGCCATTCCTTACATATTAATATTGATCATAAACAACGATACTGTATGTATAACAGGCAAACCATGGCTTAGTTATTGAACGACTCCTTCAATAACTTTAAAAAAATTAGCTCCTATATGAATGAACAATTTGCCATAGCCATTCATGGCGGTGCCGGCACGCTTCATAGAGAACGCTTTTCACAAAGCGTAGTGCAACAATATGAAAAGGCGTTGCGGCAGGCCCTGCAGGCTGGCTTACACATCCTGCAAAATGGAGGCCGCAGCCTCGATGCGGTGGAAACGGCTGTTATGGAACTGGAAGATTGTCCATTTTTCAATGCAGGCCGGGGTGCCGTTTTCAATGCAGATGGCGGACATACCCTCGATGCGGCCATCATGGATGGAAGCACACTGGCAGCCGGCGCAGTGGCTGCCCTCAGCGGTTTTAAAAGCCCTATACAAGTCGCCAGGGCTGTTATGGAACGAACGAGGTACGTTTTACTGAGCGGACAGGGCGCTGCTGAGTTTGCCCGGGAGCAGGGGATGGAGGAAGCAACGGCTGATTATTTTTATACCGACCTCCGCTACCACCAATGGAAGAAGAAACAGGAGAACGAGCGGGACCAGTCGGCTGATCTGAATTTTGGTACTGTAGGCGCCGTTGCGCTGGATAAAGAGGGCAACCTGGCGGCTGCTACCAGTACCGGCGGCCTTACCAATAAACAATATGGCAGGGTGGGTGATAGCCCTATTATTGGCTGCGGTACTTATGCCAACAACAATACCTGCGCCGTTTCCTGTACCGGCGATGGGGAACATTTTATCAGGGCCGTGGCAGCCTATGATATTTCCTGCCTCATTGAATATAAATTGCTTACTCTGCCTGAAGCATGTGCTTATTCCATACAACGGCTTGAAAAAATAAATGGCAGGGGCGGGCTGATAGCCATCGATCGCTGGGGTAACATACAAATGCCATACAATTCAGAAGGTATGTACAGGGCTTGCTGCAATGTCAATGGGGAGATCACTATCAGGATCTTTGAATAGCTGTAGAAATGTTTTCACCATTGAAACAGCGCTCCACATTGACTTTCGTGACTTTTATGGTATAATAATTTATTGTTTCTTTTTAAACTTTAATATTACTATGAAAGTGATTGATATTAAAGCAACGGCGGGACCAAACTACTGGTCGGTGAGAAAACATAAGTTGATTGTGATGTTACTTGACCTGGAAGAGCTGGAAGAACAACCAACCAATTGTATTCCGGGATTTTACGAACGCCTTATAACATTACTGCCTTCTCTTGTAGAACATCGCTGTTCGGAAGGGATACGCGGCGGCTTTTTTAAACGGGTACAGGATGGCACCTGGATGGGGCATGTAATAGAACATATTGCGCTGGAATTACAATTCCTGGCAGGGATGCACACAGGTTTTGGGCGTACGCGCGGAGCGGGTAAAAAGGGGTTGTACCAGGTGGTGTTTGCTTATGAAGATGTAGAAGCTGGTAAATATGCAGCGCAGGCCGCCGTGCGGATAGCCGGGGCGCTCATCAAGGGAAGCCCTTATAATATCCAGGACGACATTGATGCCATAGAATCCATAGCAGGAAAGAACCGGTTAGGCCCCAGCACCAATGCTATTGTGCAGGAGGCCATCAGGCGAAATATCCCGGTTATGCGGCTCAACGATGAGTCGTTCCTTCAGTTAGGTTATGGCGCCGCACAGCAAAGGATCCAGGCAACCATTGCCTCCACCACTGGTAATATTGCCGTAGACATTGCCTGCAATAAACAGGTTACTAAACAACTATTGCATAGCAACTATATACCGGTACCTGAGGGCCGGGTGATAAGTGAAGAAGAACAATTATTACCGGTCATCGATGAAATTGGCTATCCTGTTGTTTTAAAACCCCTGGATGGTTGCCAGGGTAATGGCATTACCACCAATATAAAAAATTACAAAGAGGCGCTTAGTGCATTCAGGCTGGCTAAACAAACCAGCCCGGAATTGATCTGTGAAAAATGCATTGCCGGCTCTGATTACCGGATTCTGGTTGTAGATTATAAGTATACGGCCGCTGCCTTGCGAACACCACCGGCTGTCACTGGCGATGGCAGGCATACCATTCGTGAACTGATAGACAGGATCAACGCAGATCCCAACAGAGGCAATGACCACGAAAAGGTGTTAACCCAAATAAAGATCGATGAAGTAACGCAGGGGTTAATAAGAAAAAAAGGGTATACGCCCGATAGTGTCCTCCCAGCAGGGTATAAGTTATTATTGAAAACAACCGCCAACCTCAGCACCGGCGGTACTGCCGAAGACGTTACCGACGAGGTGCATCCTGATAATATAGCTTTGTTTGAACGTATAGCCCGGCTGGTGGGTTTGAATATTTGTGGGATTGATATTATGGCGGCTGATCTAAGTACGCCCATTACGCATAATGGCGGGGCTGTGCTGGAAGTGAATGCAGCGCCGGGACTGCGGATGCACCTGTCTCCTTCAAAAGGTAAACCCCGTCCGGTAGCAAAGGCCATCGTTGATATGCTGTTCCCGGCTCAAAAAAACGGACGCATCCCCATTATGGCCATCACCGGCACCAATGGTAAAACCACTACCACCAGGCTGCTGGCGCATATTACCAAACAGGCTGGCTATAAGGTGGGGTATACTACCACCGATGGCATCTACATCCAGGATCAAATGATTGTGAAAGGCGATTGTACCGGTCCGGAATCGACCAGGATCGTGTTAAAAGACCCCGGGGTGAACATGGCTGTGCTGGAGTGTGCACGGGGAGGAATTTTACGGGCTGGTCTCGGCTTCGACCAATGTGATGTGGCTATTGTTACCAATATTGCTGAAGATCATCTCGGGATGCAAGGCATCGATTCACTGGAAGATCTGGCAAGGGTAAAATTGGTAGTGCCCGAATCAGTTCATGCCGATGGATATGCCATCCTGAATGCAGATGATGAGTTAGTGCTTAAGATGAGTGAAAATCTTCATTGTAATGTGGCGTATTTTACTATGAATCCCGATAATATGCAGGTACAGCAACATATAAAAAATGGCGGTCTGGCAGCTGTATATGAAAACGGGTATCTTACCATCAGACAGGGACAAATGGTATACACCCTGGCAAAGGCAGCAGATATACCGATCACTTTTTCGGGAACCGCCGATTTCAATATTCAAAACATATTACCTGCAACATTGGCGGCCTTTATACAAAGGATCTATCCCGGCCGTATTGCCGAAGCGTTAAAGACCTTTATTCCATGCCCTGAAACCATTCCGGGAAGAATGAATGTATTTGATTTTAA
>JAJKIL010000468.1 GCA_021154515.1 Niastella sp.
CACTGGTATATGAAAAATATTCCATATAAGCCCCTTGGTCTAAGCATAATCCAAACCATTTGCATTATACTACTGCTTGTTATTTTTTACCCTGTTTTCTTTTCAGACTATGTTTATACTGATGAAGCGCATCAGCTTTGGCACAACGATGACAATACCAATTTCATCATTTTTTTTGAAGTGGGTAGGGCATTGAACGCGCTTATTATGCAAAAGTTATATCCCTTATTGAAAAGCATGAACCAATTAAAATGGGTCAGGGTGGCTTCATTGGCAGGCTGGGCGCTGGCTATAATTGTTTGGAATATTATTCTGAATAGTTGGAAGAAGGTCTTTCATTTAAATGAACGTTGGGTACTTTTTTTAAGCATTTGTCTTCCCTGTAGCATTACATTAGCCATAGTTATTGGTTGGGCGGTGCACGTATCGGTCTTCCTCGCTTTTATCATGGCGCTTGTAAGCGGGCACCTGCTGTTTATGCACTTCTATGGCAGGAAAGACCTTCGAATTTCGCCGGTCAGAACTATTGCGATAGTACTATTGGGATTGGGGTCGTTATTTCTTTACCAGCCCATGTTCGGCGCTTTTCTGTTGCCTTTCTTTTTGTGTCATCTTAACGACCGGTATAAAAAGATTGACAGGGTTATGTATATCGGCGTAGGTTGTTATCTGGCAGTTTTTTTACTCTACTATATACTTTTTAAATATTTATTTTTTTTATATGGATTAGAGGCCAGTGACCGTACTGTCCTGTCGCTGGACCCATTGGGAAAAATATCGTTTTTCTTTTCTCAACCCCTGGCACAGGCATTCAGCTTTAATTTTCTGTATAATATGCATGGCATTTTTTCCCAGGCATTTTATCCGCTTATGTTGGGCACCTGGTTGTTTTCTGTATTTGCTTTTGATAAGGAGCAGAAGCTGATTCAAAAATTTGCCTATGTTGTCAGGATGCTGTTATTGATGATGTTGATGTATATGTTTGTATTGCTGCCCCGGGAAAACTTTTCTTCTTATCGCACCATGCTTTGTTTAAATCTCGCCGGAACTATGTTGTTGACAGATGTAATAATAAAGTTGTTCAGCAAGAGCAGGTTCAAAAATAGCATTCCTTACCTGGCGTGTGTGATTGTCGCTGTTGTGGCCTGGTGTAATTTTAATCTGAATTTCATCAGACCGCTTAAAAAGGAATACCAGGCTGTTCATACTTACTTTCAGCATAACTACGATAGCTCAAAAACAACCATCTATTTTGTAAGGCCGCAGGATAATTTATTTAAAAGACTCTATAATCAGAATGTATATAAAGATGAATTTGGTTTGCCCTCTTCTCATAAGGATTGGACGCCCGAGCCGCTGATTAAACAAATGGTGTTTGAGTCAACAGGTGACAGAGAAAAGGCCAGGCAAATGCCTGTTATTAACCTCTCTTACGAAGAAAGGGATAGTGCGAAGGTTGAAGCAGGATCACTGATTATTGATGTAGAGAAGATCTTAGTAGATTAATGAAATCAGGTAATTAGTCTATTAATTGTTATAATACTTCGAGTCATCCAAAAAAATTTTCACTTCCGCCGTATCCGCATAATTTAACCGGATGATCTGTTTTATGGCCAGTTGTTTGTCTTTTGCCTGGCGGTAGTACGATTGACAGATTGTATAACCCATGAAGTAACCCAGATCGCCCATGGTATTTGTGGTAGTGCCGTTGTATAGCCAGTTGGCGTAATTGTCGCCATACATTTCTTTTTTGAATTGTAGTTTCAGCTGTTGTTCGTTCTCTCTTCCATAGATGAGATATGACTGGTTCAGTTGCCTGCTCAATACCAGTTCAGTAATAAAATCACAGGCGCCTTCATAAATACATTGTCCCAGCAGGTTTTTACCCTCTGCTTTTTGTTGGGCATGAACATATTCGTGTATAATAATAGGAATGATGTCAACAGTAGCTTTCGGTTTAAAGAAATTGGCCAGTCGTTTATCAGGGAATTCTGAAACAACCGTATGTTGATCACCCATGGCAATTTCTGAAGCGATCAGTATTACCGAATCCTGGGTAACACCTGCGGCACGAATGGCGCTGATGGTAAAGTAAACTTTTGCCGGCTTCGTGTCGGGATAAACAATTTTGAGTTTTTCAAGGTAGGTTTCGATGGCCGGTAGTTGGGGTGGTATTGTCAGCGTGCTGTTCCTGATCGATTTCCAAAACAGCGGATATTTATTAATAGCTACAACCAGTTTTTTAGCATCAAAACTACGCAGGTGCATAAATTCCTTGAGTCCGGCTGTGCCCTTATCAATGTATAACGACTGCATTATTTCAACCTGCCTGCTTGTATCCTTTACGGTTTGAATGCTGTCGAACGCCTTCCAGAAATGGTCAATGTCGGAAGTGAAAATATTTCCTTGCGTTTGAGCGAAAATGCTAAAGGAACAAGTCAGAAAACAAAGGATCAGTCTAAAAAAAACAGGTATTCGAAAGCGCATTTGTTTGTAATTACAATAAAGTTAAGGTGAAGAGCGATGAAATATTAACCTTTTGTAAAAATAGTATACAGGATACATATAAATCAAAAACCCTGCAAATCAACGATTGCAGGGTTTTTGATTTATTCCAGGCGTAGCATCCTCTATCCATCTTCCCCATCAGTGATCTCACTACCTGCGCCTGTAGTGTCTTCTTCCGTTTCAGGTTCTTTTTTATCAGAAAGATTTTCATTAGCCCTAGGATTAGGGTTCTTTTTCACAGATTCCGGTGACTGGCCATTCACAAAGGCGTTTTTCTGCGCTTCTTTTTTCGGATCTTCCTGTGCTGATCTTTTCAGATCTTCATCACGTTTATTGGGGTTCATATACTTTTTAATTAAAGTACTAAAAGATTATGCCAGGTAGCGCGTTGGCACAACCTGGCATTCATTACATGATTTGAACATTTACGCATGTTAATGCACGCCCTCTGCAATTTCTTCCAACATTTTTCTGTTGAAAGCTTCCAGGTCTTTGGGGCTGCGACTGGTAACAAGGCCATTATCCACCACCACTTCTTTATCAACCCAATTCACCCCTGCATTTTTAAGGTCTGTTTTGATAGAAGGGTAGGAGGTCATGGTACGCCCTTTTAAAAGGCCTGTTTCAATCAGTAATTGCGGGCCATGGCAAATGGCAGCAACCGGTTTGCCGGCATCCAGAAAATGTTTTACAAATGCCACGCATTTCTCATTGGTCCTTGCATGGTCCGGGTTCATCACCCCACCGGGAACAACCAGCGCATCATAGTCTTCGGGATTAGCTGAATCTATTTGCACATCAACCGGCAATTCCTGTGACCAGTGATCGTGGTCCCATGCTTTTACTTTGTCTTGTTGGGGAGAAATGATCTGTGCATTGGCGCCTGCATCCTTCAATGCCTTTAACGGACTGGTTAATTCAACCTCTTCAAATCCATTCTCTGTAATTATTGCTACCCGCTTTCCTGCTAACTTTTGAGTTGCCATACTATAAGGTTTTTAAAATGAGTAATTGAATTTTATCGTCTCATTTTAAGCATAAAAACCATACCGCGGAAAGGCATACAGACAGGCTGTAATTGCTGATTTTGCTCTACGGTTTTAATAGAGATGCACCATTGTTTCAACCATTGAAAATGGCGTGTATGGCAGGACTTTTGTTGGCGGGGCAGGCTTTTTGCAATTTAAGGCTATATACCTGCATATATGGAACAAAAAGGATTTTTATGGTGGCAACGGGGTATTATCTACCAGATCTATCCCCGGTCGTTTCAGGATACAAATGGCGATGGCATTGGCGATCTGAAGGGGATCATCCGTAAGCTGGAATATTTGCACTGGCTGGGTATAGACGTCATATGGGTCTCGCCCATTTATCCTTCGCCCATGAAGGATTTTGGTTATGATATTTCCAATTACACAGATGTGCATCCGTTATTTGGATCAATGGCAGATTTTGATGAATTAATTACACGTGCTCACACATTGGGCATGAAACTGATCCTTGACCTGGTGCCTAATCATACCTCTAATGAACATCCCTGGTTTATCGAATCCAGGTCGGGGCGCGATAATCCAAAGCGCGACTGGTATATTTGGAAAGACGCACAGGAAGACGGCAGCGTACCGAATAACTGGCTGAGTGTTTTTGGTGGTAATGCCTGGGAATGGGATGAACAAACCCGGCAATATTATTATCATGCTTTTTTAAAGGAACAGCCCGACCTCAACTGGCGTAATCCTGAAGTGCAACAGGCAATGTACAACGTTATGCGGTTCTGGCTCGATAAAGGCGTTGATGGTTTCAGAATAGATGTAATGTGGCATATGATCAAGGACAGTCAGTTGCGTGATAACCCCTTGAATCCTGATTACACCGATCTGCAGGCCGATTACAACCGGTTGTTACCTGTTTACTCCACCGATCAGCCGGAAGTGCACGATATTGTCCGGCAAATGCGAACACTGGTAGATAACTATGGCGAGAAAGTGATCATAGGAGAGATCTACCTGCCTATTGAAAAACTGGTAGTGTATTACGGTGTCGATAACCTGGGCGCGCATTTGCCATTTAATTTTCAATTACTGACACTTCCCTGGGAAGCTTCAAAGATTTCTTCAGCGATCGATGCGTATGAAGCCGCCCTACCGGTAAATGGCTGGCCCAACTGGGTATTGGGCAATCATGATCAACAACGCATAGCCAGCCGGGTAGGTCTTGCGCAGGCAAAGGTAGCGGCCATGCTGTTACTAACGCTCAGGGGTACGCCTACCATTTATTATGGGGAAGAGATAGGAATGAAAGACGTTCCCATTGAAGAGGATCAGATCCGGGACCCGCAGGGGCTGAACATGCCTGGTAAGCACCTGAGCAGGGATCCCGAGCGAACTCCTATGCCCTGGGACAGCAGTACATATGGGGGTTTCAGTAAGGAGCAACCATGGCTACCACTGGCAAGGGATTACAAACGAGTGAATGTACAGAAGCAGCAGGATGATCCTTTTTCGATGCTGACGTTTTACCGCAGGCTGATAGAAATTCGTAAAAAAGAACCCGCATTAAGTATTGGCAGTTACCGTCCGGTATATTCAAATCATCAACTCCTTTCCTACATCCGGGAATGGAATAATGACAAGTTCCTGGTGATATTGAATCTGACCCCTGGCGTTTGTTATTTTACCCCTGCCCATATAGACCTTAAAGGGACAATAATAATAGCTACCCATTCCGAACTGGAAGGTTTGCCGCTGAATGGAACATTTGGTTTGGGCGGCGATGAAGGTATATTGGTAAAACTGGAAGAGTAAAGGATTTTACATGTGCAAAAAACGGTCGATTTGGTTTAATTCAATTAATGCCGGATATGATACCATTTGTAGCCATACGCATCCAGCATAAAAGGGTGCTTGTTGTCAGTAATTGTAAGGTGGCTCGAATCTGCCAAATCAACCAGGTCTTTTCCAGCCAGATCGTTGGTGGAAAGGGTTACTGCCTGCGCCTTTTTGCTTACATTATGCAGCACCAGTAAGGTGGTTTGCTGCCAGCGATATCGAATGGCTAATATGTTGGGAGAACTGGTTGGTACGATCTCCCAATCACCAAACCCAATTTCCGGACAGGCCTTCCGGAACCGGATGAACTGTTTTATGGCATTCAGCAAAGAGGCGGGATCGGCTTTTTCATTTTCTACATTTACGTGGGGGTAACCATACAAACCAGTATCTATAACCGGTCGAATGGTTCTTGTTGCGGTGGAAAATCCGGCATTCGAATCTGCCGACCATTGCATAGGCGTTCTTACTGACAGGCGTTCATTTAAGGTTAGGTCATCGCCCATGCCAATTTCCTCGCCATAACGGATAACAGGCGTGTTAGGCAGGGAATACAGCAGACTGTACGCCAGTTTCAGGAATTGCAAATCGTTGCCCAGCATGGGAGCCAGTCGCCGTCTTATGCCCCGGTTATATAAGTGCATATTATCATCAGGTCCAAATTTCAGATAAACTTTTTCTCTGTCTTCATCACTTAATCTGCCCAGGTCTATTTCGTCGTGGTTGCGAAGGAATTGCCCCCATTGGCATTCTTTAGGATATTTTCCCGTTGCCTGTAACGCTTTTATCAACGGTTCCACTTCCCCGGTAGCCAGGGCATAAAATAAATATTGATTGGCGTAAAAGTTGAACATCATCTGTAGCCCCTCGTGGTTCTTGCCAAAAAAGTCTTCATTTTCTTTTGGCATTACATTGGCTTCACCCAAAATGATCGCATCAGGCTTTAAAGATTTCAGAAAGTTATGTGTTTGTGAAAGCAGTCCGAACTGATGATCGAAGATCTTTCCTTTCTTTTGCGGGACCTCAATAAAAAAGGGAACGGCATCTTCCCTGAAACCATCGATGCCCATGCTAACCCAATGCTTTATTATTTTCAGGCATTCTGTCTGCACAGCCGGGTTCTGCGTATTCAGGTCCGGTTCAAAGTTGTAAAAGCGGTGATAGTAATACTTTTTTGCCAGGGTATCAAACGTCCATATTTCATGTTGAACGCCTTCGAATGCCATTCCTTTGTTTTGGTTGGATGGCCTGTCGGTTGACCAGCTGTACCAGTTAAAATAAGGGGAGCTGGGATAGGCCCTTGCCTGTTGAAACCAGGGATGTTCATTTGAGGTATGATTAAGCACCAGGTCAATGATTACCTGCATGTGATGCTTTTTCACTTCCTGAACAAACGTTTTGAAATCATCCAGGGTGCCCAGCCGGGGATCAACTGCGTAATAGTCGGTAATGTCGTAACCATCGTCCTTTCCCTGGGAAGGTTGAAAAGGCGCCAGCCAGATGGCGGTGATGCCCAGGGAATCGAGGTAGGGGAGCTTTTGTATCAACCCTTTGAAATCGCCCATGCCATTACCATCGCTGTCCTTAAAGACTTTTACGTCAAGGTTGTAAATAATACTGTTTTTGAACCAGTAAAAGCTGGTTGAATCTTTTGGTATAGCGTGTGGTGGAATAGTTGCTTGATCTGTTGTTTTTTTCTTATACCATAAAAAAGCACCAAGTGCTATTATAACGATAACTACCACTGCAAATACTAACGTTTTCTTCATTCCTGATACTGCCATAATTTCCATACCAGAACACGGGTACATTGTTTCAGAATAAAAATGCTCAATCTGAGATGGGCTGTGCAACGGTGTTATAGGAATAAAGATTGCATAATTATCGGGGATTTAGTATTACTGATTATATTATGGAAAAAGAGGATATTCATTTGTACGATTTATACCGGATCTTATTCGGAAATGCTCCTATATTGTTTCTGGTAGAAATTGTTATCAGGTCTGTAATCACGTATATAATACTGCTTGCTGTTATCAGGGGATTAGGCAAGCGAATGAGTGGACAATTAAGCTTCACTGAAATGGCGGTCATGCTGATGCTGGGCGCCATTGTTTCCTCTTCCATGCAAATACCGGATCGTGGTATTGTTGAGGGCTGTTTTGTACTACTATTGGTATTATTGATACAACGCTTTATTACCCGGAATATGTTTAAAAGCGCCCGGCTTGAAGATAAAATACTGGGGAAGATGTTTCTGCTGGTAAAGGATGGCGTATTGCAAACAAAGGAGCTCTCGCGCGAATATATTTCCCGCACCCAGATCTTTGCCGCATTGCGTTCAAAAAGCATTATCAACCTGGGAATGGTAAAAAGGTTATACATCGAAACCAGCGGGGCATTTACTATGTACACCTATGAAAACGAGCGGGCGGGTTTATCCTTGTTGCCCAGGGAAGATGAGGACTTATTTAACTCCCAGCAACTGGTTAAAGATAAAATGGTATGTAATATCTGCGGAGAGATCTATGAAGTAACCCAGGTGCCGGAAATATGTGACAACTGCCATAGTAAAGAATTTGTACAACCTGTTCAGGGTAATAGTTTACACTAATAATGCAGTATGAAAAAGGAAGAGATCCATTTAGACGACTTATACCGGATTCTGATTGGACAGGTGCCGCCTGAATTTTTTATCGAACTGATCATAAGAACATTTTGTGTATACGCCATGATCATGTTTGGGATGAAGTATATGGGTAAACGCATTGCGGCAGACCTGAGCAGGAGTGAACTGGCTGCCCTGTCTACCCTGGCTGCCGCCACAGGGCTGGTGTTGTTATCTCCCGAAAGAGGACTGATTAGTCCGCTGGTGGTGTTAGGGGTCATATACCTTATACGTTTATACGTAAATAAAATGGACTATTCCAGCAAACGTTTTGAGGAAGCCGCGGAAGGGAAAAGAAGTACCCTGGTCAGTGATGGAGAAATGCAATGGCATGAAATGAGAAGATCGCGCATCAGCAAAGAACAGGTATTTGCCCAGTTACGCGGCATGGGCATTAAACACCTGGGCCTAATAAAACGCTTTTACATGGAAGCCAACGGCGGTTTTAGTTTAACGAAGGAAGCAACCCCGCGGCCGGGTTTGCCCGCCATACCTGAATGGGATACCGAATTCTTACAGGAACAAACGCGCTGGCACGAATGGATGGTATGCGCTAATTGCGGGCATCGGCAGCAACCCACAGAAACAGATTGCCCTGCCTGCAATAATAAGGTATGGGTATTCCCAATAACTGATTCAGAAGAAAAATAAGCAACCATTCTGTCACAACCATCAATATTCAAACACTAATGCCAAGCACAAGTTGAGACTATGCCAATAAATATCTGCCGCATATCATGATGCACAAGCAAATGGCAGATAGTATACTGATGAAATTGAAGTAATACAATTGATTTGATCCTTCTCCCCGGTTAACTACAGGCATAATTTTTTCTGCTGAATATTTTAATTCCCCTTAAGCCTTTTTTCTAGCAGTTATACATATTGGAAATAAAAAGCTGGTAACAGTTACTGTGGATGCACGATTGCCCGCACAGCTTTTATATTCATTTATTTTTAAAATTATAAATCGACCAAGTATGTTTTACCATGTAAAAGAATTACAATTCAATGCACGGGTATCTAAACCCGATCCTGCATTTGCTTCGTTACTATTAGAACAATTCGGTGGCGCCAATGGTGAACTGGCGGCTGCACTGCGGTATTTTGGCCAGGCATTTGGCGCCAGAAAACCATTTCCTGATAAGTATGATTTGTTAATGGATATTGCCACGGAGGAATTCAGTCACCTGGAAATTGTAGGCGCCACCATTCAAATGTTGTTGACGGGTATAAACGGTGATCTGAAGAACGCTGCTGAAAATTCCGAGATCATGCGATTGCTGGATGGCAAAGCCGCTAAAGAACAAATGATACATGAAGGTATGGTCGCCCCTCAGTTCCTGGTAGGCAGCGCAGGCACGCCTGCTTATACCAATACACAGGGTGTTCCCTGGACGGCCGCTTATATCAATGGCGATTGCACCGGCGACCTTACAGCCGATCTCAGAAGTGATATTGCAGCCGAATCGCGCGCTAAAATGGTGTATGAATACCTGTTACAGTTTACTGATGATCCATATGTAAAAGAAACCCTGATGTTTTTAATGACCCGCGAAGTAGCCCACTTCCAGATGTTTGAAGCAGCATTGGAAACCATTAAGCCCAATTTCCCGCCAGGAGTGTTACAGAGTGATCCCAGATACAGCAACCAGTATTTTAATATGTCGAGTGGCAACGATTATACCGGCCCCTGGAACAGTGGTAAAACAAGTGAAATGAAGGAAACCTACCAATACATTGAAGACCCTATCAGGTATGTAATGGAAACGAATGGTTTGCAGGACCAACAACCGCAAGGTACAAACCGGACGATGGAAATGGTTGAACAAGCCGATCGTGAATTGAGCCAGTTGCGTAGCGAGGAGATCAATATTGCCGCCCCTATGGATGAAGAACAGGAATGGAATATGCCTTCAGAAGACATGAATGAAAAAGGAAAAACAAAAACAAAAGCAAAAGGTAAAGGAAAAGATACTTTATAGTAACTATGATAAGTTATAGCCAGGAAAGCACGTCTCCGGAATTAAAAAGCGGGCCTGCAATAGATATCGTCTATTACACAGACCCGCTTTGTTGCTGGAGCTGGGGAATGGAACCGCAATTGATCCGGTTGGAAAAAGAATGGCCCGGCGCCATCAATTGGCGCTATTGCATGGGCGGACTATTACCTGCGTGGAATCACTACGTTGATAATCATAACAGCGTTCAACGGCCGGCACAAATGGGGCCGATGTGGATGCATGCCAGCGAAGTAATGGAGGTGCCGATTGCGCATCGCATTTGGGTAGATGACCCGCCTGCATCTTCTTATCCGGCCTGTATAGCTGTAAAATGTGCGGAGTTGCAATCGGCTGAAGCGGGGCAGTTGTATCTGCATTTTGTTAGAAAGGCCGTTATGATGTATGGATTGAATATTGCCCGACAGGAGATCTTGTTGCAGGTGGCGCAATGCGTAGCCGGAATAAACAAGGAATTCTCCCTTATGCAATTTCAGGAAGATATGACAAATGACCGGGGAATGGAGGCTTTTCGTACAGACCTGCAAGAGGTGAAGTATCGCGGCATCAATCGCTTTCCAACCATGCTCATTAAACAGGACACATCAACCGGAATATTGATAACCGGTTTCAGACCGGTGGAAGAATTGTTACGTATTTTCAAGGAAAAATTTCCTCAATAAATGTCTTTTCGTTTATGCAGTTCTTCCCAAAGCGATTGCTCTGATGCTTCGAAAAGTGTTGTCACAGATGCCTGTACGGGCAGCCAGCTTCCTTCTTCAATCTCCTGTTCCAGTTCGTGCGCATCCCAGCCACTGTAACCAATGAAGAGCCTGATATTTCTTTCCGCATCACCGGCGGTATTGATATACTGAACGGCCTGTTTAAAATGGCCGCCGTAGTATACGCCATCGGCTACCGGCGTGCCTTGTGCAATGAAGCCAGGGATGCGGTGAATGAAATACAACTTTTCCCTTTCTACCGGTCCACCTTCGTACAGAGGGAATGGCTTGCTGTTGCGAAACTCCGTCAATTCATTAAACTTTCGCTCAAATAACCGGTTCATCACAAAACCCAGAGCGCCCTTTTCATTGTACTCTGTAATGTAAATAACCACTTTGTCAAAATAAGGGTCTTCCAGCGAGGGCGCGCTGATGAGAACTGAACCAGCTTTAAGTGTATGATTAGCCATAATTGAATAGGGCACAAAGATACTTTCTCCTGCGTAAATTGTTTGTTAAGGAAGGCTAAGCCACTCATTTACAGTTCAAAATAAGGGGCAACATGCAACCTTTTTATTTTCCCGCCAATCTGGTATGCATTATTTCAGCCAACAATTTTTACAAAATGATGAAACGCCTGCCATTTATTGTTTTATTGACATTTACGGTGCCGGTCCTTTGTTGGGCCCAGACAGATAGCAGCGCCAAAGCCGCAGCGGCCATAGTCAAATCCAACGCAGAAGTGGAGAAAAAAGCGGCGGAATGGTCGGCCGGTTTGAAACTGCCCGATGCGGAAAAAGAGAAAAGAGTAACCGCGGCTATTACCACACATTTGAAAACCATTCGCGACTGGAACAATGAGCATCCTGCCAGTACGGTTCCTGCAGGCATTAATCCGGCAACCGGTAACAAACTGTCTGACATGGACCGCCAGATCATTGCCAATTCCGCCATGCCCGCTATCGTGCATAAGGACCTGATGGATGCCCTGAACAAGGACCTTACGCCCGAGCAGGTGGAATACATTCTGGACCAATACACCATTGGTAAAGTGGCCTTTACCATGAAGGGGTACAAGGCAATCGTTACCGACCTGAAACCCGAAGAGGAAAGCAAAATTCTGGAGTATCTTAAACAGGCGCGTGAACAGGCGATAGATTATAAAAGTATCAAACAGGTGTCTGCTATTTTTGAGATCTATAAAACCAAATGCGAGCAGTATTTGAACAGCAATGGCCGCAACTGGCACGAATTGTTCAAGGCCTATGTTAATAAGGTGAAGGCCGAAAAAGCAGCGGCTGGTAAAAAATAATCAGTGATCGATTTATAAAGAAAGGCTCCCGAAGCAATCGGGGGCCTTTTTGCGTACCTAAACGATCTGTAGTAATTTGTGTATTATGAAGATCATCATTATCGGCGCTACCTCGGGCATAGGAAAAGAACTGGCTCAACAATACCTTGCGTTGGGCCATACGGTGGCAGTTACCGGCAGGCGGGCGGAATTGTTGCTTGAGTTGAAAAAGCAATATCCCGCCCTGTATACTGACTGCTTTGATGTACAGGCCGATAATGCGGTGGAACGATTACAGTCGATAATAGCCAATATAAGTGGTCTCGAACTGCTGATCTATAGTGCTGGTTATGGAGATCCTTCAACAGACCTGGTGGCTGAAACAGAAATTGATTCCACTGCCACCAATGTGATGGGTTTTGTGAAGATAGCCACGTTTACGTTTAATTATTTTCTGCAACAGGGTTATGGGCAGCTGGCGGTGCTTTCTTCAGTAGCTGCGCTTAGGGGCAATAGTTGGACGCCTGCTTATAGCGCCAGTAAAGCATATGTAAGTAATTACGCAGAAGGCCTGAACATAAAAGCCCGGAAGCTACATGCCAAAATCATAGTAACGGATATTCGCCCGGGTTTTGTAAAAACCAAAATGGCCAAAGCGAATGGGCAGTTCTGGGTGGCGCCGGTTCATAAAGCTGTGCGGCAGATCAGAGCGGCCATCGCCGCAAAAAAGCGGGTAGCCTACATCACCAAACGCTGGGCGCTTATTGCATTCATTTTAAAAAGGCTGCCATATTGGGTGTTTAAACAAATAGGGTGAAGCGTCCCATTGTTCCATCAATTACTTATATTGTTAGTAGCACGTGTAGAATCGCCTGGGACAAACGGATGATCCTGCTTCCACATGGCAAAGA
>JAJKIL010000469.1 GCA_021154515.1 Niastella sp.
ACATCCTTTCCATCGATGCTGTATAGGTCTACCTGAGGTTTAATGGTGTCTTTGGTATTTCCGTAGTTGTTATTCAACCAGGCAACGTCAATTTCAATATCAAAGTGGCCAATGTTACAAACAATGGCTTTATCCTTCATAGCACGGAAGTGCTTTTCAGTGATCAGGTCGCGGCAGCCGGAAGCGGTAACAATGATATCAGCTTCTTTAACAGCATCAACCATCTTTTTAACTTCAAAGCCATCCATAGCAGCCTGTAAAGCGCATATAGGATCAATTTCGGTAACGATCACGCGGCAACCTGAACCTGCCAGTGAAGCGGCAGAACCTTTACCTACGTCGCCATAACCACCTACAACAGCTACTTTACCAGCCAGCATAACATCGGTAGCACGGCGGATAGCATCCACCAGGCTCTCTTTACAACCGTATTTGTTATCGAATTTTGACTTGGTAACTGAGTCGTTTACGTTGATGGCAGGAATGGGTAAAGTACCTTTTGCCATTCTTTCGTACAGGCGGTGAACACCGGTAGTGGTTTCTTCGCTCAAACCTCTGATGTGCTGAACCAGCTCAGGGTATTTATCAAATACGATGTTGGTAAGGTCGCCACCATCGTCGAGGATCATATTCAGCGGGCGGTCGGCGCCACCAAAGAACAGGGTTTGTTCAATGCACCAGTCAGCTTCTTCCAGAGTTTGGCCTTTCCAGGCATATACGCCAATACCGGCAGCAGCAATAGCAGCAGCGGCATGATCCTGGGTGGAGAAGATGTTGCAAGAGCTCCATTTAACCTCTGCGCCTAAAGCGATCAGGGTTTCAATAAGCACCGCAGTTTGAATGGTCATATGTAAGCAACCTGCAATACGGGCGCCTTTTAAAGGCTGTGATGCTCCATATTCTGCACGCAACGCCATCAAACCCGGCATTTCTGCTTCTGCAAGGCGAATTTCTTTACGACCCCATTCTGCAAGGCTGATATCTTTAACCTTATAAGGAAGTGAAAAATCAATGTTTTTGCTGATAGTAGACATATCTGATTGAATATTTATTTCGGCCGCAAAACTACAATTTTAAGTATAAAACTCAATATAAATCCCCGTTATTAATGGGTGTGGGTTTGGGCCGGTATTTTAACAAAGTGTTTTAAACCATCTTTTTAGTGAGATCGGCGACTGTTTTCTTTTCCAGAATGCGCAGGTTGGCGTCCCGAACCAGTACCATCATGTCGTGCAGCCCGCACTGCTTTTCATCACAGTTTTTACAACGCTCATAAAAGTAAAGGCTTACACAGGGCAGCATGGCTATGGGCCCATCTATTAAGCGAACAATTTTAGCCAGGGGAATGTCTTTGGGCGATTCTTTAAAGAAATACCCACCGCCTTTTCCTTTCTTGCTCTCGAGAATACCGGCTTTTTTCAGTTCCAGCAAGATGTTTTCCAGAAACTTGAGGGGAATGCGTTTCTTTTTTGATATTTCCGCAATAAGAATGGGTTCATTTTCTTTTTTATCAGCCATATACATCAAGGCCTTAAAGGCATACTGGGCTTTCTTGGATAGCATGTATTTTCTTATTTAAACACGTAAAGTCGTCCCGACCAGGGTCGGGGATTATAAGGCCGTAAGATAAAATAATTTATTTATCCTCCACTATGTTAAATGGATGGGTGTATAAGTCCCTGTTAACCGGTATTTGCCAATCCATGCTGCCCGGGAACCTTTATCTTATTATAACCAGTTTATGGTTATAAGCATACTTTATAAGCCCTATTACGCTGTTTGTTTTGGTTTTACGGAAGATGTTCTTGCGATGCGTTTCAACCGTCCGTTCGCTGATGAACAGCCTTTCGGCAATCTGCTTATTGCTGTATTCCTGTTCAATAAGACGAATGACTTCCAACTCCCGGCCGGTAAGGTGGGATTGTTCGGGCGTTACTTTTCTGAGGCGGACAGTAGGATTAGGCATTTCTTTCAGCGTTTTATCGGTTGAGTAAATTTTCTCTATCATATTTTCCAGTGCTTTGGTTATGCTATGTTTATCAATGCTTTTTAGTACATACCCCGTTATGGAACCTTCTTCTATCATGGTATTTACAATGTTATGCTGCTCCTTTTCGAACAAGGCAACCATTTTTACCTGGGGAAATAGCTCTTTTACTTTGTTGACCAGCTCGTGACCCGTGCGGTATAGCATGGTGATGTCTGCAAACAAGATATCAACGGGTGTACAGGCCATCTGCCGGAGCAGCTCATTGGGGTTGGTGGTTATAATAACAGCTTTGAAATATTCATTTCTTTGTAAAAGGGTCAGCAATCCGTCGATTACCGTCTGGTGATCTTCTGCAATAGCCATGCGAATTATATTTCGTTTCATGTCTGGCAGGTTAAGGCCCTAATAGTCAGGTGTATCAAATCTTCTGCCACTGCCTGTAAAAGAAAGAGGCCTGGCTGCAAAGGAGGTAAATAACAGAACGAAGGCGGGAGGACCAGCGGATGTTTTTCCAATTCCAATGTGTGGGAAAGAAGGAAAGGTATAAGCGTATGTAGGATGATCCGGTTTACAGTAGTTCATGTAGCAGTAGTTTGGTAAATCTTACCATAATTTACTTAATTACCCAACAAAAAAGTACAACCGGAATAAAAATTGAGCAATGTCAAATTTCGTATAAGGCAAAAGATGAAACCGCCGGTGAATGGTAAAGTAAATGCAATCCGGTTTTTCAGCTATTATGATTCAAAAAATGACGGTTTTTATAAGTGAATTTTTAAAAAAAACGGGGTTTCGGTTATAAAAAGCAAATAACCCCGTTAGTACGGGGTTATTTACCTATATATAATATTTTAAGTATTTGAAAGGTTGTTATAATCCAAGCACATCGTTCATGGTGAAAATACCTTTTTTATTTTGAAGAAATTCAGCGGCCAATACTGCGCCGGAAGCAAACCCCTTGCGGTTGTGAGCGGTATGTTTTATCTCAATATCGTCAATTTCCGATTTGTATGTGATCGTATGCGTGCCGGGAGCCGGGTCCTCACGTTCACTGATGATCGGCAGTTCCGACGGGTTATTGGTGGCCTCGTTCACCCACTTCTTCTTTTGGCTTATTGAGCCCATAATGCCTTCGGCCAGTGTAATGGCTGTACCACTGGGCGCATCTTTCTTTTGGGTGTGGTGAAGCTCTGTGATCGATACCTGGTATTCCGGATGGGGAGCTATGAGATCAGCCAGCTTTTTATTGATGGCAAAGAAAATATTTACGCCTACACTGAAGTTACTGGCATATAACAGCGCGCCGTTCTTTTTAGTACAATGCTCTTTTGCTTCGTTAAACCGTTGCAACCAGCCGGTAGAACCGCTTACCACAGGTACACCTGCATCCAGGCATCTGATAACATTGTCAAAAGCTACTTCAGGACCGGTAAATTCAATAGCTACATCGGCCTTCTTTATATTTTCGATGGTATTATCTCCTATGTTCTCAATACCTACTTTTAAAACTATTTCATGGCCACGTTGCAAGGCGATCTCCTCAATGGCATGGCCCATTTTTCCATATCCTATTAAAGCTATTTTCATCTCTTTGAAGTTAGTTGAACGCGTAAGATTTACAGGGGTGCTAAGTTATCGCTTTTGTGCGATTATCTATCGGCAAACTTGAACACCAGGCTTATACCAATGCTATGGGGCGATGTAATAGCCGGCTTTATTTGCATGGCGAGATTATCGTTTACATTAAAACCTTTCAGGTGGGCGTCAACAGTGGCATCCACAACATTTAACCCCCATAACAGCAGGGTGAATAAAATGGAGTAGTCCATGTCTTTGCGGTACTCGTTACGATAGTTAGCCAGAGAATTTGTTGATCGGCGCTCAACAAGATATTGCATCTTGGGATCTACCTTGTCAAACATGTCCGGGTAGGTGGGATCTGTCGGATCAAGATTAGCAACCGTTATTGCGTATTGAATTTTGTGATATATCCCTCTGTTATAGATGTAAGAATAAATAGGGATGCCTACAGCAGCCCAGGCGAGAGGAACTTTCCAGTATTTTTTGTTGTAAGCCTGGCCAAGTCCGGGGAGAATAGCCGACAAAATAGCCGCCTTGCGTGGTTCGTAAACGCGCTTACCTGTAGAATCGTACTTATACACCCAGTTGCTCTGCTTCACTTTCGAACTGGCCACCACTTTACCGGTAGGTTCTTTTACTATGAGACTATCTTTATGCTGAGACAATGCCAGCACGGGTATACATAGGATAGGCACAATAACAAAGAAAACATGTTTCATGCAGGCGAACTTAAGCCGAGACACCGATTTGATCTAATATCTTATTCAGTTCCTGGATAGAATAGTATTCGATCGAAATAGCTCCGTGCCCGTTTTTATTATGATTTAATCTAACCTTGGTACTGAAATGTGTTGCTAAGTTATCTTCAATTTTTTTATATGCAGGAGGGAGGGAACTTTTTACCGATTCTTTAACGCCGGCAGCGGTACCGCTCTTGTACATTTTTCTAACCAGGTCTTCGGTTTGCCTAACCGACAGGCTGCGGCTTCTGATCTCGTTGTATATGAATAACTGTTTATCTACTGTGTCTACATTGATCAGTGCGCGGGCATGTCCCATGCTGATCTCGTTCTTGCGTACAGCTACCTGAATATCGGGGGGTAATTTAAGCAGGCGAATATAGTTGGCAACGGTGCTTCTTTCCTTACCCATGCGTTCGGCCACCTGTTCCTGCGTATGGTTCAGTTCTTCCATCATCCGCTTATAGCTGAGGGCTATCTCAACGGCATTCAGGTCTTCACGTTGCAGGTTTTCGAGCAGGGCCAGCTCCAGCAGTTCCTGGTCGTTTGCCTGGCGAATATAGGCCGGTACATCAACCAACCCGGCAATTTTAGAAGCGCGCCACCGGCGTTCGCCCGAAATAAGGCGGTATTTACCGCCGGCTATCTGGGAAACGGTGATGGGTTGCACAATGTCGTGCAACTTTATAGAAGAAGCCAGTTCCTGCAAAGCCTGTTCGTCAAAATCATGACGGGGCTGGCGGGGATTGGGTTCAATTTGATCAACGGGAATGCGTGCAGTGGCAACAACTGTTTCAGCAACATCTTTTTTCAGGTTGCCGGCCGCGTTTTTCAGATCAGAATCAATATTCTGCAACAGGGAACGAATTCCCTTACCCAGCGCGTCTTTATTTTGTTTGGGGGTGGTCATTGATTGTATATGGTTTTTTGTTTTGGATCATGTCAGCTGTTTTGATCCCACCTGATTATTCTAATATCCGTTCTTCCTGCTTGATCTTCGTCATGTCGTTCTTTTGCAGGATCTCTTTGGCCAGGTTCAGATAGTTGACAGCCCCTTTACTTTGACCATCATACAAAATCACCGGTTTTCCAACGCTGGGCGCCTCGCTGATGCGGGCATTGCGGTGGATAATTGTATCAAACACCATTTCGTCAAAATGTTTGCGCACCTCATTTACCACCTGTGTGCACAGGCGCAAACGGCCGTCGTACATAGTCATTAATATCCCTTCAATAGCAAGATCAGGATTTAAACGGCTTTGAACGATCTTAATTGTGTTTAATAATTTGCCAAGACCTTCCAATGCAAAAAATTCTGCCTGTACCGGAACCATTACCGAATCAGCAGCGGTAAGGGCGTTCACAGTTATTAAACCAAGTGAAGGCGAACAGTCGATGATGATAAAATCGTACTGCTCTCTCACCGGCTCCAGTATGTTCTTTAATACACCTTCGCGGTTGGGATAATTAATCATCTCAATTTCAGCACCAACCAGATCAATGTGCGACGGAATGATATCCAGGTTGGGAATTTCTGACTTTAAAATCACATCTTTCCCCGGGGTACCGTTTACCATGCAGTCGTACAAGCTCGTTTGAATATTGTGCAGATCAAAACCTACACCGCTGGTACTATTGGCCTGCGGATCGGCATCTACCAATAATGTTTTGAACTCCAGAACGGCCAGGCTGGCCGCCAGGTTGATGGCGGAAGTAGTTTTCCCAACTCCCCCTTTTTGATTGGCTACTCCAATTACTCGGGCCATAGTGATTAATTACATTCCTCTACCTGCATCTGCAGGTCATTGGATTTTTTAAATTGGTTTCACTTACATCGGCTGCGACCTCGTAAAAACACGAAAAATCAGTACAGTCAATTCGTCTTTTCCGGTATTCAAACCGTATAAAGGGCAAAATTCGGTGACAATATACTTATTTACCGCATTCAATACAGTCGGCAGGGCCGATAGTGAATAAAATTGTATTAACTCCCCAATAAAAAGCATCCCCCAAAAAATGGAGGATGCCCAAATTGGAACGCAAAATTATTACATTAGGTTTATTATCAGCATTTAATGTTTTAATATTTTAAAAGCCGTTGTTTTTCGCCGTTTTTAGCGAAAAATACTCCGGAAAAGCCGCCGGATCGCCTGGTTCATTCCTAATGCTTCATTTCCACGGTTTCGCCGATTTTGGGCAAATGCAGTACACAGCTGGTATCGGCAAAAGCTTTTTTGGCGGCGTTATGGTCAATTTTAATATAGCCAAAAGTATCGTAATGTACCCCGATGATCTGCTGGCATTTGATCAGGGCGGCGCAACGCACGGCATCTTCCACATCCATGGTAAAGTTGGAGCCTATGGGCAACACGGCAAAGTTCAATTCAGCCCAGGTAGGCACCAGTTGCATATCCAGCGTAAGCGCAGTATCGCCACTGTAATAGAAATTCCCTGCTTCTGAGGTCACAATAAAACCAACAGGGTTACCGCCATAAGAACCATCAGGTAAGTTAGAGGAGTGTTGGGCAACCACCATTCTCACGCTAAAGTCGCCAAAGTTCCATTTACCACCGGTATTCATGGGGTGAACGTTGGTTACGCCCTGTTTGCCCAGCCATTCGTAAATTTCCCAGTTGCATACCACTTTGGCCCCGGTACGTTTGGCAATGCTTATCAGATCGGCAGTATGATCGGCATGGCCATGCGAAACCAGGATGTAATCAGCTTCCACAGTATCGGCGTTCACCACTTTATTGGCTAATTCGTTGGGCGTAATAAATGGATCGAATAACAGTTTTGTACCTTTGATCTCAACGGAGAAGCAGGAGTGCCCGTAATAAGTAAAATTCATGTAGTATGTTTTCGCAAACATACAATCCATGAACCAAATACAAGAACCAACCCCTTTATTCCAACGTTATTAATACAATGAGTGACATATATACCATCGTTTCCGGAACCAACAGACCGGGAAGTAATACCGAAAAAGTTGCCCGGCATTATCAACAGGTTTTAAAATCAAAGAACATTGCCCCGAATTTCCTTTCCCTGGAAGGTTGGAAGTACATTGATAAAACACCTGAGTTCGTACAGCTGGAAAATGACATTTTAGTACCTACCAATAAATTCATCTTTATAGTGCCCGAATACAACGGCAGCATACCCGGGGTGTTAAAGCTTATGTTCGATATTTCAGATTACAAAAAAACATGGTGGGGCAAAAAGGCCCTGCTTACCGGCGTGGCCACTGGCCGGGGCGGCAATTTGCGTGGCCTGGAGCATTTAACAAGTATTTTACATTATCTGCGGGTGGTGGTTTATCCCAATAAACTGCCTATATCATTGGTGCATAATCTTATGGATGGCAGCACCGGCGATTTTCACGATGCCGGCACCCTGCGCGCCATCGATATGCAGGTGGATGAATTTTTACAATTTTAGTGCAGTTGGTTCGTCTACGCTATTAGTAACAATCAAAGACAATCATGCGTAATTCAGGTTTTATCTTTTTTCTGCTGGGATTAATGGCCTTACTGGATATTTATGTTTTCCAGGTTTTGCAGGTGGTATTGCCTGCCTCTTCAAAGGCCCGGCTGGCGATTATTATAGGGTATTGGGTTATTTCCGTATCAGCCATGCTGTATGTGTTTTCAATGCCTTACATCAATCATGACAACTGGCCGCGCTGGGTGGTTACCTATACGCGGGCCATCGTATTCGGACTGATATTATCTAAATTATTAGCCTCCCTGTTTTTTGCGGTAGATGATATTCGCCGGGCCGGCACCTGGGTAATTGGGAAGATGGTACAAAAACCAGCCGAGGTTGCCCAAAGTGGGGCGGGAATTTCCCGTTCGGTGTTTCTGAGCTGGCTGGGTTTGGCTGTGGGTGGAACCGTTTTCAGTACACTCGTGTATGGTTTCGGTAATAAATACCGCTACCATGTAAACCGCTTACGGATGAGTTTTAAGAACCTGCCTGCGGGGTTCAAAGGCATGCGCATCGTGCACATCTCCGATATTCACAGCGGCAGTTTTACCGATAAGGAAGCCGTTGAAAAAGGCATTAAAAAGATCCTGAAAGAAAAGCCCGATATGATCCTGTTTACCGGCGACCTGGTAAACGACCGGGCTTCTGAAATGAAGGATTATATGGACGTGTTCAGCAAGCTGAAGGCGCCCAT
>JAJKIL010000470.1 GCA_021154515.1 Niastella sp.
GCTATGCATTCAAAGCAAGCTATACTACTTCAAATCCCGAAGTATTAACCAGCGCAGGCACGGGAGCGGAAACAGCCATGCTTACAGTAACCCCAACCGTAGCCGATTTTGCAAGAACTGTTGACCAGTCGTTGCAATACAGGGAAACAGCCTCTACTTATACTACTGCTCAATTTACCTGGAGCGCCATAACCGCAAACTCCGTTCAATTACAACAATCTCTTGATTCCGGTAAAACCTTTACACCCGTCAATGCCACCATCGATTTGAAAAGATCAGTCGCTATTATCACCGGATTGCAACAGGATAAATTATATACATTCAGGTTATTGGTTAAAGATGGATTGCACAAAGGATTTTCGAATCCGGCGCAGTTGTATTCAGGAAAACTGGATGTAAAAACAGCCGGCGCTACCGGCGACAGCAGCCAGGATTGTACCCAGGCCATTAATAAAGCCATCGATTTTCTGAACCGCATAGGAGGGGGCACGCTGCTTTTTAGTAAGGGGATCTATTCTGTTAGAACCGTGCACTTAAAAAGCAATGTGTATTTGTACATTGAAAAAGACGCCGCCATAAAAGCATTAAAAGGCGGCGATGCACCCGAAACCACCTGGTTCAGCGATAAAAAATACCGCTCCGGTTTATCACCTACAGATGCAGGTCCCTATGAAGACCCGGAGAACTATTTAACCAAACAGGATGTGGGCCATCAGTATTTCAATAACGCCTTATTTGTTGGCGAACGGCTCAACAATGTAAAGATCATTGGCAACGGCTACATCACCGGAAACGGCAACCTGGTTACCGGCGACAAGGTAATGAACAATAATCCCGATAACCGGGCCGACAAAATGTTCTCTTTTAAATTATGTACCAATATTGAAATAGGGGGTATTTACCGCGAAGCCGATCTTTGGTACGATAGTACAAAGGACGAACCTTATTACATCAGCAAAGACGGCTCACCCGATTTTGATACGGATAACATGCTGCACATCGATCGCAGCGGGCATTTTGCCTTACTGGCTACCGGTACCGATTCCATCCATGTTCACAATACTTATTTTTCCTGGCGCAGCACGGCAAGTGTGCGGGACATTTATGATTTTATGGCCTGCAGCCACGTAACGGTCACCAATATTTACTCAAAAGTAAGTTCCGATGATATTGTAAAACCCGGTTCCGATTGTTCCCTGGGTTTTACCCGCCCGGCGCACGATTATAAGGTGCGCAATGTGATCGGCGATACCAATTGCAACCTGTTTCAGATAGGTTCCGAAACGGCAGACGACATCACCGACATTTGTGTAGATAATATCTATGTGCTCGGTTCAAACAAAGCAGGGTTTTCGATCTCTACCAACGACGGTGGTCATATAAAGAATATTCACCTCAACTGCGGACATACCGGTCCGTTGCATCACCGGTCGGTAATGTTTCGCACCTTTGCGCCTTTCTTTATTTCCATCAGCAACCGCGGCCGGGTAATAGGAGCGGAAACAGGCAAATACCAGTTTAGGGATAATGGCGAACAGCACAATGAGCTACTGGTTAAAAACGTAAACATCGGCGAGGTGGAAAATATCATCCTGAACGGGATCGACATTTACGAAGTGTATGCAGGCAGTTCCTTCAATGGAAAAAGATGGGCTGGCTACGATGGCAAACAACGCCGGGCAACTCCCATCATTGCAGGGTACAGTCTGCCTACAAGCGAACAGGTAACAGGCGGTCTCCATTTTACCCTGCCCAATGGCAAACATACCGGCTATATAAAAGATATTGTATTCAACGATGTAAAGATACTGGTAAAAGGAGGTAATCCATTATCAGACACAGCAGCCACCCCGCCTGAATTGGGGGTGGGACAATACAATGCAGCCAATCTCAAAACAGAACCATCGTACGGACTGTATGCCCGCCATGTAATGGACCTCACCGTAAAAGGCTGTTCTTTTAACTACGAAAATCGCGACAGCCGGTATCCCATTTATCTCGATGATGTGGTCGGCGCCCGAATTTCAGATGTTCAAATGGTTCGCCCTGCGGATAATAAGGAAGTCATAAAACTCAATCACGCCGCTAACGTTCATGTTGAAAATGTATTTTACTACGAAGACGTCTGGAACAATGCCAAAACAAGTTTACATTTATAGAAAAGTAAGCTATGGAAAACGAATTTCCCTACGATACCCGGCTCGATGTAAAATTCAATCACCTTGAACTGATCGATGTGCCTGCCATTGTTAAAGCCAATCAGCATAAATGGTTCAACCAAACCCTAACGCAGGTGAACAGCAGCGTGGTGCGGGTTGCCATTGTAGAAGGGGAGTACCACTGGCACAAACACGATAACGATGATGAATTCTTTTTTGTACTGGATGGTCAATTGCTCATTGACCTCGAAGACAAAACAATTACTTTAAACCCCTGGGAAGGATTTACGATTACCAAAGGCATTCTTCACCGCACAAGGGCGTTGCAAAAGACCGTAATGTTAATGGTGGAAACGAGCGATATTGTTCCTACCGGAGATTAGAAATACGAAGTAGGAGATAAGATACAAAAGAAAGCGGCTGCCTCACATTAAGAGACAGCCGCTTTTCATTGATTGGACAACTTATAAAATATCAATCAACCAGCTTTGTTACATTGGGATCCTTTTCTATAACGTCAACAGTCTTTCCTGTTTTCTGAGGTAATTCTACCTGCACTTTCTTCCGGGCAGTTGTCCATCTGGCAAGCGTAATATTATATATACCACCCATCATATAAAAATAGCCGATATCGGAAGGGGTTGAGTAAGCCATATTGGCGGTATTGCCAGTGGAACGATAATACAGATAAGGTACTATAACGGGCTTATAAGTAGCAGAGTCTATCCCTACCGAATACATAGAGTACCAGTCGTTATTAGTGATCCTGTAGCCTAAGACAGGCGTTTTGGCCGGGTTATAAATATCGAGACCCCCACCCGTGGCCACAAACAATACATCTTCCGGAACTGAAGCTTCGGTAACAGTAGTTCCCTTAAATAATGCAACGCCACAGGTGTTTCCGCTGTTGGGAAACGGGCCGGAGTTACTGAAGCTACTTGCCTTGGCAAGTCCTCCATCTCCGGCGTTTATAGCCTTGTCGGCGCCATTATAATTTTTTTGATAAAAATTTGTTGAAGGTGGAAAAGTATCAGTATCTGCTGGACCATTCATTCCTCTTTTCTGGAAACCAAAATAAAAAAATTCTCCTTTTTTTACACCGCCCGACGTAATGTTCCATTTAATGGTACGCTGCCCCCCTGTAGCCCAGCCCGCAGCGAGCGGAGTAGCAGTATTGTTATTGCCTGAATTGGAACTAAATACAATGCTGTATGGGGTGGTTGAAAAGTTTATATCTGTAGTAGCCAGCATTTGTACGTATTCACTTCCTCCGTCTCCACCTTTAGGATCGGGCATAAATCCGGTTATAAGCAAATCCTGTGCAGAAGATCCCATATTGATTATATCATTTACATTCCTTGTTCTGAAGACTACAGGCCCTTCAGCAGTACGAAAAGGAATGCCTACATAAGCCGCCAGCCCATAAGGATTATTCTGGGCATAGCTTGAACCAGGATTGGTATAAAGAGCAAGGTCCCCAAAACCATCATTGATCACCTTGGCGCCACTTATCACGTCCCCTGTTTTTGGAGCAGGATTGAAACTGCATTTATTAACAAGGCAAAGAGAGCTTTCATAGAGTTCAGGATGAGCTTGTAGTTGAACGGTGGTTACTGTGGTTATACCAATGGTTCCTTTACCTGCAGCAGTAACATTAGCTTCTGTAAGGCCTGTAATGGTTAAAATGCCATTTTTACGGGTTAATGTAGCGCCGGCAATATCTATCAGTACCGAGTCGCCCAGCTTGTAGTTGGCAGCAGCAGCCCCGATCTCTATAGAAATACCACGCACTGTTTGCAGGCGCCGGTTATCCTGCACTACCAGCAAACCGTCAGGAAGATTTTTTTCTGTATAGTCTGATATAACTACCGCAGCCAGCCTGGAAGCACCGAACATGTTCTCTTTTGAAAGAACCAGGTCCTGGTCTTTATAAAGCGGACGTACATCCAAACAGGAAATTATGTCGCCAGGCGTACCTCCCGGATAATTTTCGTATGGATTTTTATTGCAACTGTTTATTACTACAGCTACGTTTATTATTAAAAAAAGATTTACTAAATATTTCATCTTACTGATTTTTTTATAATTGATACACTTAAGGACGCTGCCACCAAACCTGGGTACTTATTTCATCGGGGCCCTGTATTGCTACCGCATTTTTATAGTTTGTTGGATTGGCAGCCTGTACATATACCGGGTATACCATTCGCGCTGGCATTACACCCCCGTTTTGCAATCCAGGTCCTTTGGGCAACACAGGGTGTCCCGTGCGTCTGTATTCAAACCACTGTTGCAGATCGGTACAAAACAGTGCATAGTATTTCTGCAGGTGGATCTTTTCCATTTTAACTTCTAAAGGATCACTATCATTCCAAACTTCACTGGCCTGGCCCAGATTTGCAAGATGGTCGATAAAGTTGGGTTTAGTAATATCGTCATTAAAGTTAGCCACCCAATAATTGATGGCAGAGGCTATGCCCTGGTTCCAATAAGTTTGTGCATTGCCGGTGATCCATCCCTTTACAACCGCTTCTGCCAGTATAAACTGTACTTCGGCATACTGCATAATAATACCGGTCCGTTGGTTTTGCTGCAGCGACCAGGTAGTACCTTTACTACCTTCACTGGTATTGTCATAGCTTTGAAAATAAGCGCCCCTTGGATCTCCATGACCAGGCAGGTAGCCGCTTGGTACACCATAAAATCCGCCGCCTGTGGCCTGTGAAATGCCCAAAGAGCCCAGGCCAAGGCTACCTGATCCGTATGGAGCAGCAGAAGTCAAACGCGGGTCGGTCCAGGCAACTAAATAGTCTAAGAAGAAACTGCAAACAGATGGAGCCCGAAAATCCTGTGAACGAACCTGGGTCATATAAGGGTTGGTATATGGATCAGTAGTACTCGTTCCTCCATTCCAGTATATTCTGGCACAGTCTGCATTGCTTTTAAAAATGGGATATTGTGCAGGGTTTTCTACTATCTGTTTTATTTTCGCAATACATTGTGGCTGTACTTCCGCTTTGCCCGAGATCCGCAGCAAAAGTCGCAGGTATAATGAATTGCCAAATTTTCTCCACTTAGTAACATCTCCTTTATATACGGGATCACCTGATACCCGAATAGTATCGCCTTTCGAAAGCAGGATGTTGGCTTCTTCCAGCTGGTTCAACAGATCGAGGTAAATGTCTTTCTGCCTGTCAAAAGCCGGCGTTACACTCGGGTGTACAAAATCAGAATCTCCCTGCAGGGCATGGAAGTAAGGAATATCGCCATAAGTATCTGTAAGGTTAGCAAACACCCATGCTTTACACACTTTTCCAATACCCTGATAGGAGAAATTGACGCTTGAGTCCTTACCATATCCGCGCGCCAGACTGTCTACCTGTTTAAAGTTAGACAGTTGCACGTACCAGTTGTTCCATAAATAATCTGACTGGCTGCTTTTATATGCGTATCTGAATACGGTATTATCACCATCGCTCAGCGATACGGTTACCTGCATCAATTCGTTGTTAAAGCTCCTGTTGCGCACCATACCGGCCGTTATACAGTTAACCAGTGCAGGCGCCAGCAGCTTGTCGGCAGTAGTGCCGAGAGCGTTGATAGGATCTATGTTCAGCTTATCAAAATCTTTTTTGCATGAATAGAGTGTTGGCACAGCCATCAACACCATACATACTATAAACAATTGCTTTCTCATCCTTTATTCTTTTATATTGATAAGATTTTATTCAATAATTATAATCCGATTGTTACTGTGAAGCCCATACTGCGGGTAGAAGGAAACTGTCCCGTTTCAAAACCGGTTACAATGTCTGAACCCGCTAATGTACCAAACTCAGGATCGAAGATGGGCCAGGGTGACCAGATGAACAGGTCGCGCCCGTAAACACCCACGCTGGCCGTGGACAACCCGATCTTTTTAAGCAATTTTGGTTTAAAGGCATAGGCTAAAGCAAGTTCGCGGAATTTTACAAAGTCGGTACTAAAGGTGCTGCCCTCTGCATTGTAGCTACCCATGCTGTATTGATAATACTGATCAACATCGGTAGCGATCACATCGTTTTTGCGGAAAGACCCATCGGGGTTTTGTACTACACCGTTACCCACCATACCATTGTACCTGCCCGGTAGGGTGCTTTTCAATTTGCCCTGCTCAACCATTTTGTAATGGGTGAGCGAATAAGCGACAGCGCCCACCTGGGCATCGAACAGCACATTTAAACTGAAATTCTTATAGCGAAAATTATTGCCCAGGCTGAATTTGTATTTAGGCGTTGTGTTGCCGAGGCGAATGATATTACTGGTGATCTTTGGGAAACCGGTAGTAGCGTCGTAGACCACTTGTCCATCAGGACTGCGTTGATAACCCAACCCCCACAGATCGCCCATGCTGCCACCCACGTTAGCCACTATCTGGCCACTGGCTATGTTACCGGCCCTCAGCAACACCGTAGTATCCGGCATAGACAATATCTTGTTTTTATTACGGGCAAAAGTTCCATAAAGACTCCAGCTAAAACCGCTTTTGGTTACAACAGGTTTGGCATTCAACTGTATTTCCAAACCATTGTTCCTTACTTTTCCCGCATTGATAATGGACGCAGTGTAACC
>JAJKIL010000471.1 GCA_021154515.1 Niastella sp.
ATGGAACCGTGCGTGAGATGCCTTACAATCAGTTGTTCTATCCCAACCGGCTTATTCATATTCCCGACCTGGGTTACCTGGCCTGGTACCCTAACCGCGATTCACTGCGTTATATGCCGTTGTACGGTTTGCCCAATGCCAGTACTTTTATGCGCACCACGCTTCGTTATCCCGAGTTTTGCTTTGGCTGGAAAAATATAGTGGAGTTGAAATTGACCGACGCTACCAAACGGTACCACACAGACGGACTTACGCTGCAACAATTTTTTCAGGAACATTTCGCCAACCATGGTTTTGGGGAATGGATAGAAAAACAATTGACGGCGCGTTTTGCGCAAACCAAACAATTGCTCGAAAAACTGCAACAGCTGCTGGAAGCCGAACAGGAAGCCAATGAAGAGGAACGTAAAGCCCTGCAGGATTTTATGATGGTAGATAACAGGGGACAGCTGATGGATGTAAATCTGGATTCCATTAAGTCGCAGGCGGCGGCTACCGTGGCCGGACAAATGCACGAAGCCAACCTGTCGATGAAACAGCTTTTCTTTTTAGGCATGGACGATGACCAAACAATTATAAACAAAGGCGATTGCAGCGCTGCCGAAGTTTTGCAATTTGCCATGGAACAAAAACTATTATTACAACCAGCCGATAAAGACCTGGTAGTGCTGCAACACGAGATCGGTTACGAACTGGATGGAGAAAAACACCTGGCCAGCAGCACCCTGGTTGTAAAAGGTGAGAATCGCCTGAACACCGCTATGGCCAAAACCACGGGCCTTCCCTTGGGCATTGCTGCCAAACAAATACTCCAGGGCAACATCCCTGAAACCGGTTTGCACATTCCGGTTATGTCATCTGTGTATGTACCCGTTTTACAGGAACTGGAAAAGAACGGGCTCCGCTTTGAAGAAAATGATTGTACTATACAATAGGCACCAACGAAAAATCGCCCATCAGGATCTGCTGTACCTCCTGCACCGGCATATTAAACCAGTTCTGCAACACCGAGGCGTATAACGATCTGAAGTCATATTGCATGGGCACATTATCATTCACCGTCACTGTTTCAGGGATCACGGGATTTGAACCGATAATACCGGGTTTGATGGCACTGCCGAAATAAAATACGGGCGCTGCAGCGCCATGATCGGTACCGCCGCTGGCATTGCTTTTTATTCTGCGGCCAAATTCAGAGAAGGTCATGCCCATTACGCGATCTTCAATTTGCAAAAACTTCAGGTCATTCATAAACGCGCCAATGGCTTCCGACACGCGTTGCAACAGTTTGGCGTGGTTGCCGGTAGTGGTATCGGTTTCTGTTTGTTTGGCATGGGTATCAAAACTACCCGTGCTTACCATATATACTTTTGTTTTTAACCCGCCGGCAATAAGGCGCGAAACGATCTTTAACTGATCGGCCAGGGGATTTTTACCCGCAGTGGGCCAGTCGGGCGATTGGGTGGGAACCTTTTGCGCCGCTTTTTTTATTACCGTTGCATACTGATCGGTTTTCTGGCTCATAAGCTCGATATAATCCAGCTGCTCGCCCCAACGCGAATTGGCGTTTACATTCACTTTGCCTTCCACCAGTTTATAAAAACCGGCCGGGTTGCTGATGGCCATCCCCATGGTAAACAAAGGTCCCTGCAATGCCGTAGAGACCACCGCCCCTACCTGTATGGCCAGGGGATCGGGCATGGTTTCATTGGGAAAATTATCGGGAAATTGGGGATATACATCATTCAGGAAGCGTCCGGCCCAGCCAGAGGAGACCACTTTATCACTGTCGGAACCGGTCATCCAGATATCGGTTGCCCTGAAATGTGAGAAGTTGGGTTTGGGATAACTTACCGCCTGCACCACGCCCAGCTTGCCATCATTGAACAACTGCTGCATATTGGCCAGCGCAGGGTTAAAAGCAGTGGCATCAAAGCCATTCAGCCGTAAAACTTTATCTTGAGGAAGAAAAATGTTCGGCCGCGCGGCAGTATAGTTGCTGTATTGATCGAAAGGGATCACGGTATTGAGGCCATCATTACCACCAGCCAGCTGAATAAGCACCAGCACGCGATCGTCGTTCAAACTGGCGTGGCTCGCATGCATGAACGGCGTACCGGCGAGCGCCTTCAGCGAAATCCCTTGCAAAAAGGAAGGCAATACAACGCCGGTAATTGTGTCGCGTAAGAATTTTCTTCGTTTCATAGTAATAGGTTTTTACATTAACTGGTACTGGGGTAAGCTCATCATATATTTCAACAGGTTCTTCAACTTGTTGGTTACATTTCTTGTGTTGGCAGCATCATCGGGTTTATCCTGTAGCTTTTGCCAGGCATCCGTCCAGTAATGATCGCTGGCCATGCCCTGCAGCCCCTGCAGCAGAATACCGGTTTTCATATACTGCTTTTCCTCAACTGGCAATTCAACAGCATACAGCAAGGCGGCCAGTTCATCGATGAGTTTATTGGGGTCGCCGGGCGCCGATACTTGCTTTGTAAACACCACAGGGTCGATGAGTATTTTCTTTCCATTACGCGCAAAGCCATTGTTCACCATTCGATCAGTAAAGGCCGTACGTTTGGGCAGGGTATCTGAACTGATCCATGATTTATCATACATCGGTTCCTGGTAATAAGCAGGCCAGCCAGCCACATTCGGCGGATCGCCGATATTCTGTTGCATTTGAGAGGCTGTCTGCTGAATATTGAGCCAAAAACCATATTGATCTACATAACTATCTTCAGCCGGGAATGGAATGCTGTATTCACGGCACAACCCAACCGCAAAATCAACCGGGCTTTTAATAATGCCACCGCGGTTGCCCGGATCAAAAAAGTGCCGGCTGGTGAATAATTTTTCCAGCACGGGTTTTATTTCATAATTGTTCCGGCGAAAGGTATGGGCGAGCGGCTCGATGATCGTTTTTTCTGTATCCTCATCTATCTGGTGGTATACAAAGAACCGGTACAACTTGCGGCAAACAAAACGGGCCACTTCGGGTTGTTGAAAAATAAGATCCAGCAATTCATCCAGCTCCATCTCCCCTTCTTTTCCCTTGCGGCCTTTTATTATTTGGTTATTATAAAATGCGGAGAATTGTTTGTCGCTTTCGTCGTGACGGCCGGCATCGAACAGGCCATGTACATCGGGTAACGATTTATTTTCGATGCGGAAACCGGTCAATACCCGGGCTGCTGCTTTTACATCCGCTTCGGTATAATGCGACCCAGGTCCCTTACCTACTGTAAATAATTCCTGTAGTTCGCGGCCATAATTTTCGTCGGGCGCCTTTTTTGTATTGGCATTTCCGTTCAGGTATTTCAACATGGCCGCATCAACCGTAACCGCCCGTACCATGGTTTTAAAGTTGCCCAATGCATATTGCCGCAACAGCACATTATGCTTGTAGATCATGGTAGGATTATCGACCGAATTGGTTTCTGTAGCAAAATGATTGTGCCAGAACAGCACCATTTTTTCGCGCAGGGTGCGTTGTTGGTTCAGCATACAACCCGTCCACCAGGCTTTAAAGGAATTTCTTCTGCGCCCGCCGTTCATACCGTTGTATTTGGCAGCGGTTATCCAGGTAACACCCGGTTGAATTTCTTCGTCGGTATATTTATCGTCGTTGTAGTTATTGACAGGCGGTGCGGGAATGGGTTCCTCTGTATTCAGCAATTGCTGAATGGTATGCCGGAGTGATTTCGAAGCAAAATAATCGATGTCTTCTTTTTTAGCGCCAAACAGGGTGCGCTTTAGCAGGTGCGTTACTTCGGGCCGTCCCCATTTGCCCCTGTAATTTTTCAAGGATGCTGTTACTGATGGTACTACCATTGCAAATTAATTTTGTTACACATCTATCTAATCTAAGCAAATCAGCTACCACTTCTTTATAAAATATGTAAACGAAATGTTATGAGGGAGGGGTACGGAATGCGTTTTTTTGCAGGGGACTATTAACTTTTTAACAGATCAATCAAATCCTGAATACCCTGGGTAGCCGGTTTTTCAATGTTGGTGACATTGTAAACCGAATTGGTATTAGGGATCACTTTGTCAATTACATACTTGGGGATTTCCATAGGCGCATAGTCGACCAGACCTGCGGCCGGGTATACCACCAGGGAAGTACCAATTACCACAAAAATATCAGCGCTGAGCACCACGGGCACGGCTAACTGGATCAACGGCACAGGTTCTTCAAACCAAACAATATTCGGGCGCAACTGTGCACCATCTTCGGCTTTGTCGCCCAGGTTTATGTCGCCACGAATGTCATATACCAGCGACTCATCATGTTCACTGCGCATCTTCAATATTTCGCCATGCAGGTGCAGTATCTTTTTTGAGCCTGCGCGTTCGTGCAGGTCATCGATATTCTGGGTAATAATGGTCACATCAAAATCGTCCTGCAATTTAGCAAGACCAATATGCGCGGCATTCGGTTGCGCATCGAGCACATTTTTTCTTCGCTGGTTATAAAACTCCAGTACCATGGCCGGGTCTTTTTTCCAGGCGCGTGGGGTGGCCACATCCGTCACATTATATCCTTCCCATAATCCGTCACTATCACGAAATGTTTTCAATCCGCTTTCTGCGCTTATACCTGCGCCGCTTAATACTACGATCTTCTTTTTGCCCATAACTCAAATATAGGAAAAAGGCAGTAGTACCTACTGCACTGTTTTCGAAGTTGGAGTTGGCTTTGTCTTTCTCCATCTTCTGAAACCCCACAAAAGAGCCCCAGCCAGTAACCACAATGGCCACAGGGTAAGCAGCACAACCAGTAACTCGCCCAGCCAATCCATTCCATTGCCCAGGGCGTTCAACACTCTTGTACCGAAACCCGGGGATCTGTTCTCTTCTGCCGAAGGATTCAGAATTTCATAAAAAGTTAACTGAACGGTACTATAGGCAGCGGCGTGGGTGAGATATTTTACCTGGCCGGCGCCCGCTTCAATTTCTTCCTGGATGTTGTTAATTTCTTCCTGTACTTTCAGGATGTCTTCCATATTTTTTGCCTGCTTCAGCAGGTCGAGATAACGTAATCTGATCTGCCGTTTGGCTTCCGTTCTGGCACGCGTATCTATCACTTCACCGGTAACATCCTGCGATGTGACTTTCTGTGTAACTATATTTTCCTCTTTGGTAGATGTCAATGATTTTACCAGGTTATCAAACTGGTCAACAGGTACCTTAATGGTAGCCATGTTCTCGATCTTGTAATCTGATTTGGTTTGTTCTTCTTCGGCCACATAACCGCCTGTGCGTTTTACCTGTTCATGCACAAAATCATTGAATGTTTTTTGGCTTTTAGCTTCAACGACCAATGTGGCGTTCTTGATGATCTTTTTGTCCCAGTCGATATTTTGCGCAGGTGATGCGGCGCCTGCTTGTTTGGGCGCCTCCTCTTCTTTAAGCGGTGCTGGTACCGCTATAGTATCTGCAGTCTCATAGCTTTTATTCCTTTCCTCTGGTTTGTTATTATCGGTGGCTTTCAACGCTGCTACGGCTTCGGTTTTTTGTTCGGTTACACTACTTTTATCATTACAGGCAATAAGGATCGTTATGATTATCGATGCTATCAACAGCACCGGTTTGTAAATAGAAAACATAAACAAAAGGTTTTGGGATTATTTTTTAACTGTTAATGAACCAGCGGCCTGCACCAGGTTGATAAACTCCTGGCGGTAGCCGTTTGTATCGGACCCTTTTGCTCCTTTGGCCAGTTGAACCACCTGTTGGTAGGATGCATTTTGTTTAAATTCAGAATTGCGCAACAACATGCCAAAGGAAGCCACTGCTGCCGAGAACCGGAAATTATCAGAGGTGTTGGCCAGGGCAAGATGTGAATCGGTAACCGGGTGAACGATCAGCTTGCTTACATCGCCATCGGGCTTTTTATAGCGCAGTTTGATGGTCATTAATTCATCGCCGCCGGCAATGGCCGTCATACTTTTTGCCGGTTGATATTTCAACTCATCTACCTTACCGATAAAATCATTCTTTACTCCGGCGGGAATTACTTCGTATAAAGCCGTTACGGTATGGCGAGAACCAAGCTCACCTGCGTCTTTCTTATCATCGTTAAAATCTTCAGCCGCCATCACCCGGTTCTCATACCCAATAAGGCGGTAGGCCTGCACTTTAGCAGGGTTAAACTCAATCTGGATCTTTACGTCTTTGGCAATGGTGAACAAGGTGCTGCCAAACTCCGTTACCAGTACTTTGCGGGCTTCACTGATGTTATCGATATAGGAGTGATTGCCGTTCCCTTTATCGGCCAGCTGTTGCATCTTATTGTCCTTATAGTTGCCCATTCCATAGCCCAGCACACTCAGGAAAATACCACTTTGTCTTTCTTTTTCTATCATGGAGACCAGTTCATCATCGCTGCTGGCACCAACATTAAAATCGCCATCGGTGGCCAGGATGATGCGGTTATTTCCGCCTTTGATAAAATTTTCCCGGGCCACTTTGTAGGCCAGTTGAATACCCTCACCACCAGCCGTAGAACCGCCGGCTTCCAGTTGATCGATGGCTTCTTTAATAGCAGTTTTATTGGAACCGCTGGTAGCAGGCAATACCAACCCGGCATTACCGGCATATACAACAATGGCTACTTTGTCATCGGGCCTCAACTGATCGGTCAGTAATTTCATAGATGATCTTACCAGGGGTAATTTATTGGCTTCATCCATGGAACCAGATACATCTATCAAAAAAACAATATTGGCATTAGGCAGGTTTTGCACCGGGATCTCTTTTCCCTGCAAACCGATATGCACCAGGCGGTGTTCCGGGCTCCAGGGACATTCAGATAATTCGGTATTTACAGTAAAAGGCTCGTCGTTTTGCGGTTGCGGATAGGTGTAATCAAAATAATTGATCATTTCCTCAATGCGCACAGCGCCGGCCGGTGGTATGGAGCCGTTATTGATATAACGGCGTACGTTACTGTAAGCGGCCTCATCTACATCGATGGAGAAAGTTGATAAAGGGTTCTGGGTGGCCGCCAGGAACCTGTTCTCTACTATATGATCGTAATCTTCGGTATTGAATTGTGCCGGTGTTTCTTCCTCTTTCACTTCTTCATCTTTTACAATCCGGGGTGGAGTGATTTTACTAAGCGTAACTGCCTTGGGTGCAGGTGGAGGTGCCATATCCTCATCAGTTTGTTCGGGTTGTACCACCACGCCTCTTGATTCGGAATCAGCTTTTGATTGAGAAGTAACGGACCGGTTGTTACAGGCAATAAAGAACCACAGCAGCAATGCTGCCAGTATTTGACATAAAAACTTCATGGCTATTTGTTTTTAGGTGTGTGTGACTATAAGATGCGGGAAATTGGATATTACATAAACAGGTGAAAAGAAAACCAACGTTTAAATACCGGTATTTTCTGATTAATACTGGAGGAGGAGAAAGGTAACCTTGGGGAAAAGTTAATTAGTTGAGGAGTTGACGAGTTGACGGAGTTGACGAGTTGACGAGTTAACAGGTTGGTACAATTCAAACAGGTTTGTGTGGGAGGATCTGCATTCAGGATATAAGAGGCGAAGTCTGGTTGCCGGATTCCCGGCAACCATAAACTTAAAACTAATGGCCGGCTAATTCCATAATGGCAGCCCACTCTTCATCCGTCACCGGCTGTACGGATAGCTGACTAATGCGTACCAGGGCCATATTGGCCAGGCGCTTGTCTTTTTTAATAGCGCTTAAAGAAACGGGATGTTTCAGCTTTTTAAACGGCTTCAGGTCAACCGCCACCCAGCGCTCATCATCAGTGGAAGGATCCTGGTAGGCTTCCTTTGCCACTTTGGCAATGCCTACGATCTCCAGGCCTTCGTTGCTGTGATAATATAATACCTCCTCGCCCTTTTTCATGGTGCGCAGGTGATTGCGTGCGGCATAATTGCGTACGCCATCCCAAAAGGTCTGTTTGTCTTTTTCAAATTGTTCCCAGGGATATACAGAGGGTTCTGATTTTACCAGCCAGTAAGCCATAGTTGTTTTATATAAGCCGCTAATGTAAGAAGAAGTTGTAAGCTTTTAATTTTGAGTTCATTTTTTATTAGGTAGCAGGCAAAGGGCAGAGGGCAAAAGGCAAAGGGGAATACAGCCCCTCGATTATGCTCTCGGATAATACAATAACTAAAGAACTAAAAAACTCAATAACTAACGAACCTAAAAACTTAAACTTTGAACCTGAACTATCAATCTCTCCCAAAAATATTTTTCAAATAAATAAATCCACACAAAACCAACATCCGTATATGATTCGGATCCTTTACCGGTACATGGTCAATAACTCATAAAATAATTGAATTACCAATCATTCTTTCTAAACACACTATTATGAAATCGGTTAAAAATTTTGCCATGCTGGTGGCAGCAGCTTTATTTATGAATGCTTCTTATGCACAAATGGATAAAACAGTAGAAGTAGGTGGCGCGGCCATGTATCCTTCTAAAAATATTGTGCAAAATGCCATGAACTCAAAAGACCATACTACCCTGGTAGCTGCCGTTAAAGCTGCCGGACTGGTAGAAACACTGGAAACACCTGGTCCGTTTACCGTATTCGCTCCTACTAATGAAGCTTTTGACATGTTACCTAAAGGCACTGTTGAAACCCTGCTGAAACCAGAAAACAAATCAATGCTTACCACCATTCTTAC
>JAJKIL010000472.1 GCA_021154515.1 Niastella sp.
AAATTGCCAACCGTGAACATCACCATGTCGAACTGCATTTTCTCCGAAGCGCTCGATACATATAACCATGCGTTCGGCAGCACTATTGGCGGACACAACAGCGCGTTTGTACGTAACCTTTGGTCGAGCAACATCAGCCGCAGTCCGTCAATTGGGATGGATGGAGACTTTAACTTCGCCAACAACGTAGTATACAACTGGTGGAACCGCAGCGCTGATGGCGGCGATAACAAATCGTTGTTCAACTTCATCAACAACTATTTCAAACCTGGTCCTATTACCCCATTGGATAAACCAATAGGCCATCGCATCCTGAAACCGGAATCAGGTCGCGATAAAGAACATGCCAATGTTTTTGGTAAGGCGTATGTACAAGGTAACATCATGGAAGGCAACGAAGCCGTTACCAAAGACAACTGGGCTGGTGGTGTACAGGTACGTGAATTGCCCGATTGCGGCGAATTCACTTCACAGATCCGCGTTGACCAGCCATTCCCCATGCCAAAGATCACCATCATGCCGGCTCAGGAAGCCTATAACTATGTACTCGAACACGTAGGCGCTACCTTGCCCAAACGCGATCCGGTTGATGCACGTATTGTAAAACAGGTTAAGGAAAATAAGATCTATTATACAGAAGGTGGTATTCTAACTCACCCGGGTGAAAAATATGTACACCAACGTTTACCGGTTGATTCTTATAAACAAGGTATCATTACCGATCCCAGCCAGGTAGGTGGTTATCCTGAATACAAAGGAACGCCTTATAAAGACAGTGACAACGATGGTATGCCCGATGCCTGGGAAACAGCACACAAATTAAATCCCAAAAACGCAGCAGATGCGGTAAAAGACCGCGATGGTGATGGTTATACCAACATCGAAGAGTTTATCAACAGCGTGGTAAAAGATAAAATGTAAATTAATTTTCGCTGTCTATTATGCAGTCATTACAAGAGGCTGTCTCAAAAGTAATTTTGAGGCAGCCTTTTTTATTTTCCGTTTTTAGGGCGGGTTTATACACAAAGGAACTGTATAACTAAAGGCTTTTTCAATTTAGTAATAAGTGCTGGTCGTGTTGTTTTTAAGGGTATGGCAAGAGGTAAAACATTATCGGTTGTTTTTAAAAGCAACTTTCAGAACCAGGCGATGTTGCTTCCACCTGATCTCAATGAACTTATTTCATCCAACCATCCGGTTCGGGTAGTAAGTGAAGTGTTGGAAAAAGTAGATATAAGTGAGCTGATCAAGCAATACAAACCAGGTGGCACCAGCAGCTATCATCCCCGCATGCTACTCAAAGTATTGGTATACGGGTATATTAATAATATTTACAGTAGCCGTAAAATAGAAGAATCAGTAGCACAGAATATAAACTTCATGTGGCTTGCCGGCATGAGCAAGCCCGATCACAATACCATCAACCGCTTTCGCGGACAACGCCTTCAAAAAACATTACAACCCATATTCACTCAAGTGGTCTTACTACTTTGTGAAGAGGGGTTATTGAGTATCAAGGATTTATATACAGATGGCACTAAGATAGAGGCTAATGCAAACCGGTATACATTTGTATGGGGTAATGCAATTAAACACAATAGGGAAAAGATCAAACAACAGATCAATGAACTGTGGCAATATGCAAAATCAGTAGCAGCGTCTGAGCTTGATGACACTGATCCTTCTGGCTTTGACAAAATAACGCCAGAGAAAATGAATGAGACCATTGATAATATTAATGCAGCCCTGAAGGATAAAAAAGTGACCAAGGGTGTAAAACAAAAACTAAACTACGCTAAAAAACATTGGCCGGCTGCATTGGAGAAATATGAACAACAGGAGAAAATAATAGGTGAACAAAGAAGTAGCTACAGCAAGACAGATAACGATGCCACTTTTATGCGGATGAAGGAAGATCACATGAAAAATGGCCAATTAAAACCAGCCTACAATGTACAGATCAGTACCAATAACCAATACATAGCCTCTTACAGCATCCATCAAAACACAACAGATACCAATACGCTGATTGATCACCTGAGCGACCACATTAAAAACTTTAAGCACAAGCCCAATAATGTAACTGCAGATGCAGGTTATGGCAGCGAGCAAAATTATCAATGGCTGGAAGATAAGCGCATAACAGCCTATGTAAAGCATAACCAGTTCGACCGGATGCAGAATGAAACGCTGCGCAATAAAACTCCATTCACGGTAGATAAATTAACCTATGATGAACAGAATGATCAGTTCCTTTGTCCAATAGGTGACCCGATGAAACATACCGGGTGGACAATAGTAGAAACAAAGGGAGGCTATGCTCAATCAATAGATAAATACCAGGCCCAAAACTGTGAAGGTTGCTTTTTAAAGGGCACCTGCCACCAGCAGGAAGGTAATCGCAGAATCGAGATCAGTCTTAATAACCAGCGCCTGAAACAAAAAGCAGATAAGCGCTTAAAGAGCAAACGTGGTATTCAAAAACGTAAACAACGTTGCTTCGATACTGAGCCTGTGTTTGCAAATATTAAACATAATCATAATTTCAAACGCTTTATGTTACGAGGCAAAGAAAAAGTAGCAGTTGAAACTGGATTATTGGCACTCGCCCACAACTTAAGAAAGAAAGCAGCATAAAACGCAGAGCAAAGTCTCTTCTGATTTATCTGAATTTCCCACTCCGATTCATTTTTTCTAATAATCACTTCCACAATTAGGCACTTTTCCTACCAATTCTATTACACTCTATACATCGCCATAAAATGAAAAAAGACCGTCTCTTACTTTTGAGACGGCCTCTTCTTTCTTTCCGTGTCTTTTTGTAAAACAAGAATGGCATAAAAAATACTTTTAAAACCCTGTCCAATCCTGCAAAGTCGATCGTCATTAGTTTTTAACACCAAAATTTCAAAACATGGGACGAGTAATTTGCATGATCAATAGCACGCCCGACGGGTTTACTGACGGTAAATATGCCACTACCGATGAAGAATTTTATGAGTTTGTACACGGGCTGCTGGCAGCAACCGGGACTGTAGGCTTTGGCGCCAATACGTTCGAATTGTTTCAGGGTCTCTGGCCCGCCAGGCTTGAGGACCCAGACGCACCAGCCTACCAGCTAAAGATGGCCAAAGCGCTGCACGACAAACACAAGGCCGTTTATTCATCGAGCCTGAAAACAACCACCTGGAACAATTCAACCATTGAACCCAAAGTGGATGCCGAACAGATCAACGCCTACAAACAGAAAGATAAGAAAGGGTTATTGACAATTGGCAGTTTGGGTTTGGTAGCGTCGCTAACAGACAAGGACCTGGTAGACGATTATTACTTCTGCTTTCAGCCATTGATCGCAGGCAGCGGTGAGGTCAGGCTTTTTGACAAGTTGAACCTGGATGCGACCCGCCCGTTAAAATATGAAGACAGTCAGCAATTAAAAAACGGTGTTCACATTATCCATTACACGAGCGTACAGTAACTTCGTTTACCTCCCATACTTTTTACAAACAATAAAATTCTAAATAAAATGAAAGATTTCCTGTTAATATTCAGAACTGATATCGCAGCCATGCCCAAACGTTCACCCGAAGAAATGCAGGCATCCACCAAACGCTGGATGGATTGGATTGGCGGCATTGCAGCACAAAACAAATTAACCGACCGCGGGAACAGACTGGTTCAAACAGGTAAAGTGTTAAACCCCGGCAATGTAATTACCGACGGACCTTACATGGAGATAAAAGAATCCATTGTAGGATATAGTATCGTAAAAGCCAATACAGAGGAAGAAGCAACAGAACTGGCAAAAGGCTGCCCAATACTGAGCGCAGGAGGAAATGTCGAGATACGAGAGATCAGTGTACTGTAATTTGAAACTATTAAATGCCTTTGTACATTTACGAAGGCATTTACTTTTATGCAACAAGCCGAATTAATACCGCATTTATTCAGGACTGAATACAGAAAGATCGTTTCTGTGCTCTGTAAATTATTTGGCATAGACCACATTGAAATTGCGGAAGACATTGTAAGCGACACCTTTCTTTTAGCATCGGAATTATGGGGCCTGAAAGGCCTCCCAGAAAACCCGCCAGCCTGGTTGTATACCGTTGCAAAAAACAAAACGAAAGATTACCTGAAACGCAACACCCTGTTTGCCCAAAACATTTCAAAAGAAATAAAGTACACCGCCACCACTTCGGAAGAAATAGAAATTGATCTGTCAATAAAAAATATCAACGACAGTCAGCTGGCGATGATGTTTGTGGTTTGCCATCCCTGCAACGCGGCCGAAGCGCAGATTGGCCTGGCATTAAACCTGCTTTGTGGGTTTGGAGTTGATGAAATAGCCAATGCCTTTCTCACCAATAAAACGGTTATTTATAAACGCCTGCAACGAGCCAAAGAAAAACTTAGAATTGAAAAAATAAAAATAGAACAACCAACCCCATCAGAAATAAACGACCGGCTACCAGCCGTTTTAACAACATTATACCTGCTTTTTAATGAAGGCTACTATTCCTCCGGCCAGGATATTACCCTGCGCCAGGACCTTTGCCTGGAAGGCATGCGATTGACCTATATGCTTATTGAGAATGAGCACCTGAACCAACCGGAAGCCAACGCCCTGCTTTCCCTGATGTGTTTTCATTCATCAAGATTTGACTCAAGACTGAACCAATATGGAGAAATAGTTTTATACCAGGATCAGGACACAGACCTGTGGAACCAGGAACTGATTGAAAAAGGGGAGTATTTTTTAAATCAGGCTTCGCAAGGAGACACCCTTTCAAAATATCACCTGGAAGCAGGCATTGCGTACTGGCACACGATCAAAGCCGATTCAGAAAAGAAATGGGAAAGTATTTTATTCATGTATAATCACCTGCTGCTCATTGAATATTCACCCATTGCCGCCCTAAACAGAACGTACGCCCTCGCCAAAGCGCGCGGAAAAAAAGAAGCCATTATTGAAGCGGAAAAGATAAACCTTACCGGGAACCATTTATACCATTCCCTGTTGGGCGAATTGTATACAGGTATCGACAACACAAAAGCCATTGAACATTTTCATAATGCATTGGCGTTTATCAAATCAACGGCAGATAAGTTGATAATATCCAATAAAATACTTAAATTGATGGAGCTTTAATTAGTTCTTTATGGTTAACAAAACAATTTATTGGATACCAGTAATTGGGGCCTTTGTCAGTTTGGCGAATTATGACAAGGAAACCGGGCTGAGCGATTCCTGGGCCTATTACCAGGCCATCATGATCATTGCAACTATCTGGATCATTTCATTCTTCGTGTTTTACAAATAATCCTCCCTTCTAAGTTTATTGGGCCAAAAGTTTAGACATGGCCATTATCCTGACAGTACCAGAATAAAAGTTGAAGCAGCAAGATCCCGGGCACATTACACTCACTCGGATTTAGACCCAATAGAGAAATTATTTTTAACACCGATGATCGATCCAATCCGGGCGCAGGATTTTTCACTACGCCCGAAGGAAATTCTTATCCCTTTAATGACACGCCCATTTGAGGAACATAACCCACTTTAAACGTATTTACAATAGAAGCTGGTGTAAGAACTGCTACTTCCATATTATGAGGCCTTGCAATACCGGTATCATAGCCGGCCGGCGTCCATGGATACAACAGATCACCTTTGATTAAAAAAGGCTTTTCGTCGAGCAGCACAAACGTACCATCGGGCAGTTCGTTAATATTCGCCCGGAATGTTATTTTGGAATTACCAGTACCCAGGCGTTCCTGGTGAAGGATGGCATCAATTTCTGTAATGCTGGTTTTCTCATTGAAGGGGTGAACAGGATTTCCTTGTAACCAGTATTGCTTAAACCGCCGGTAATCATCCCGTCTGCATTCGTAACAGGGCCTGTGGCCTGCAGAAAAAGCAGTGGCTTCGTCCAGAAAAAATAGTTCGGTATATAAGCCAGGAGTCATTACAATTCGTTTCCTGTCTTTAAATGAAAGCAAACAGGTTATCCAGGCCAGCAACCGGAATGGCCGCACGATTTCCTTTCTGTCATTATGCAGCAGGCCTCTATTTCCCATCCACGCGCCTCTGGCAGCCGTACTGATAATTTCTCCCTTTGGGTTTACCCGGTTTTGTAACATAACACTTGAATAAGTTTACTTCGAAAATAAATAAAGACCTTTAGCCGGTCGGATTAAACTATCTCAGAAAATTCCTATCAAACGCCGCATTGTAGCAATAAGTCCACAAACGCAGGTTTATCCTTTAATAAACGTCTGTTGTGGTTAAGATGCGGTTAAAATAATAACCGGGCACAACTATTATATGGTTTTGTTTTAATATTACGGGTTTAAACCGTCATTACCTAAATTACCGACTTTTGATACGTAAGCTGATATTAATGATACTGGTGATAGTGTTGGTTCTTAAAAATTATGCTCAGGTTCAAAATCCTTCCGATAGTATTCAGGCAGCCAAAGTTCCTGAAAAAGATATGGGCGATGTATTGCATCACCTTTTTTACCGGCACGCGCCATTACAGGTTGATGCGGGATTGAAAAAAGATACCCGCAAACATTTCTCCATTGTCCCCGCAATAGGATATACATTGCAAACAGGGTTCGCCGGCATTTTAAGCGGTAATATGGCCTGGTATACCGACACCGCAGAAGACACCAAAATTTCCAGCGTCAATACCAATGTTACGTATTCGCAAAAAAAACAAATACTCATTCCCTTTCAGATAAACAGCTGGACAAAAGGCAACCGCTATAATATCATTACCGATTTCAGGTTTATCAAATACCCTTCTGTTATTTATGGCCTTGGTGGTGAAGCAGATCCCAACCAGGGATTTACCATCAATTTCTCAGGCATAAAAGTGCACCAGACCGTCATGAAGGCGCTGTCGCATAATTTCTATATAGGGGCCGGCTATTATTTTGATAAACTCTGGAACATCAGGCCAACCGATTCTTTATCGGACAATCTAAAGGATCAATTGACAACCAAACTGGGTACAACAGAAACCGCATCGGGGGTTGTATTTCGCTTTTTATATGATAACCGCCTTAACCAGATCAATCCGCAGCAGGGCCTGTATTTCAACGTGACTTACCGGTACAGCCCCAAAGCATTTGGAAGCGACAGCACCTGGCACTCTGTATTGATAGATGCCAGAAAATATGTTCAATTCCCAAAAGGGTCGGGGAATGTTTTAGCATTTTGGTTGATGCAATGGTTTGTAGCAGGAGGAACGTCGCCCTATTTATTAATGCCCAGTACAGGCTGGGATGATAATTACAATACAGGCCGCGGGTATATTCAGGGGCGATACAGAGGCAATAACATGACGTATTTTGAAACCGAATACCGTTTCGGCATCACCAACAATGGCTTAATAGGCGGCGTTGCCTTTGCAAACCTGCAACATTTTTCATCTGATATCTCGGCAGCTTATAATACCATATTTCCCGGTTATGGGCTCGGTCTGCGTATAAAGCTCAACAAACATTCCGGCGCCAATTTGTGCATTGACTATGGCTTCGGCCAGAACGGTTCCCGCGGATTCTTTGTGAATCTGGGAGAGATATTTTAAAGCGTAATAATCACCTTTCCAAACGCCTCACCCGATTTAAACCGATAGAAAGCATCCTGCACTTTTTCCATAGGGAATACGCTGCTTCCCAGCGCGCGATAAAGGGAATGATAACCCGATCACCCTTTTTCCAACGCGTTACCTTGCTACCTATATTTTCTACTATGCCAACACCTTCCGTAACCGGAATATGGGGGAGCGGAATGCCAAACGGTATCCGGTTCTCCACTACTATCAGGTCATGAAACTCAAGCGCTACCGCAGTAGTTTTGACCAGCACTTCATTTTCACCGATAACCTGGGTTGGAATGTCTCTCAACTGTAAATGTTCAATACCGTGTTGTTCCAGTAGAATTGCTTTCATTACGCAAATTTATGGAACAAATGTATTGTCTAAAAGTATGGATCAGGCGGGGCTGTGTAGACTTTATGGAGGGGGTATTTAGACAGAAATACCAACACCACTTCTGTCATTATCAGGCAGAATAATAACTAATCCTGCTCATATTGATGATATGAAAGGAAGATTGAATCTTTAAACCGGTAAGTGGTAAGCGCAAACAATTTCGTTTGACTGGCTGGGCAATAATTTTTATATTGGGTATATGGCAGCGTTTACCATTCAAACCGTTATTATTTATCTTATGACCTGTGTGTCATTGGTTGGAACAGCCTGTGCACAGGCAAAAGTTTCTCCCGATGACAAATACGATAAACAGGAGGCAATGATCCCTATGCGGGACGGGATAAAATTGCATACAGTGATCTTTACACCAAAAGGGCAAAAAGAACAGCTACCCTTTTTAATGGAACGCACACCTTATGGCGCTCAAAACTATCCCAGTC
>JAJKIL010000473.1 GCA_021154515.1 Niastella sp.
TCTTACCATTTTATTAAAATCGATGGGTATCCGGGTAATTTCCTTACGGCCCATACGACTGAATGACAGCAGGTCATCGATGAGGGTACCCATTTTTGTGGCATTTTTCCTGATCACATTGAACATGCGTTTGGCTTCGTCGTTGAACGACTGGGCATGATCGTCCTGGATCATTTGCGCATAGCCATTGGTGCTGCGCAGGGGCGCCCGCAGGTCGTGCGACACGGAATAGGAAAATGATTCCAGCTCTTTATTGGTCAGTTGCAGTTGGGCAATGTTCCTTTCCAGGTTTATGTTCAATTGTTTTATTTCAAAATCGGCTTTCTTTTGCCGGGTAATGTCGCGGCCATTCGCAAACCATAAATTATGCTTATGTACAATGTTCCAGCTCACATACCGGTGTTCGCCGTTCTTTGTAAACATCAATACTTCAAAGGAGAACGAAGGCTGGTATAAGCAGGCCAGCTCTTTAATTTTCCCCTGCCCTTCTTCTGACAGATAATCCAGCAGGTTAGCATTCTTCATTTCCTGGGCTGTGTAACCCAACAGCGAAAAAGCGGCCTCATTCACTTCTTCAAACCGGAAGGTTTCGGCGTTTATAATGCAAATAAGATCGGCAGAGTTGTTGATGAGCAGGGCATAATTTTCAAGCGCCTGGTTCTTCTCTCTCAGTTCGCGTTGCTGACGGTGCAATTGTAACAGCACCGATACTTTTGCTTCGGTGATATCGGGATTGAGCGGTTTGTACAGGTAGTCGATAGCGCCTTCTTCAAACCCCTTCATTACAAACTGGTGTTCCTTTAATTCGGCTGTTACAAAAATGATGGGGGTTTCACTGGTGCGTTTGTTCGATTTCAGGATCTGGGCCACTTCAAAACCATCCATGTCCGGCATTTGCACATCTAGCATGATGAGGTCAATTTCCTGGTGCAGGGCCACTTTCAGCGCCTCGTTGCCGTTGGTAGCACGAATGAGGTTACGCCCCGGTCGGCCCAGTATCTGTTCCAGTACATAAATATTGTTGATCTTGTCGTCTACGATCAAAATATGGTCCTCAGCCTGTTTTACCATACGAATTAATTTTTCATAGTGTCCAATAAAAATTGCCCGATAGCTTCCGGATCTAAAACATGTTGCACATAACCGGTACTGATGGCGGCCTTTGGCATTTCAGGATAATCCGCTGTTTCAGGCGCCTGGGCAATGGTAGTGCCGCCCAACGATGCGATCTTTTTTATGCCGTTCGCCCCGTCTTTATTCGCCCCGGTTAGTATAATGGCCACCAGGCTCTCTTTATATACATCGGCTGCCGTTTCAAATAACACATCTATCGAGGGCCGGCTGTAATTTACCGGTGCATCGAAGCTTAATGAAAAAGAGCGATCGTTCTCGATAAGCAAATGATAATCGGGCGGTGCAAAATAAACAGTACCTGGCTGTATCAATTCTTTTTCATCGGCCTGTTTTATCTTCACCTCGCATTTCTGTTGTAACACTTCTTCCAGTAACGAACGTTCATCCCGCGACCGGTGCTGCACCACTATTACCGGTTTGTTGAAACTGACCGGCAATAATTGCAGGATGCGGATCATAACATATAATCCGCCTGCCGAAGCTCCGATCACAATGGCATCAACCATTTTTTTTTGTTCAGGGTTCAATTGATAAGGCTATTTTGTTCTCATAAATATTTTTTCCCTTTTATCAATTTCTTCAAAACACTTCTGCTTTTCCGCAAACAGTAACGATTCTTTATTGCCCAGTCCTAAAAAGCCAAAAGGACAAAGGCTTTCATAGAACAGGCTGATCACTTTGTTTTGCAGGCTCTGGTTAAAATAAATAAGCACATTGCGACAAAGGATCAGTTGAAATTCGTTGAACGATCTATCCACTGCCAGGTTATGTACCGAAAAAACAATGTTTTGCCGCAACGATTTATCCCACAACACAGAATTGTACTTTGCTTTATAATAATCGGAAAATGAATTTTTGCCTCCGGCTTTCAAATAGTTTTCCGTATAGGTTTTCATGTTACTGATGGAAGAAATGCCATCGCGCGCTTTCTGCAAGGCATCCTGGTTAATATCGGTGGCATAGATCACGGTCCTTTCCAGCAACCCTTCTTCCCTGAACAGAATGGCCATAGAGTACACTTCTTCCCCGGTGCTGCAACCCGCTATCCATACTTTTATGAACGGGTAGGTAGCCAGCCGGTTGATCACATTTTTTCGCAGGCTTTTGTAAAAAAGCGGATCCCGGAACATTTCGGTCACGTTCACCGTGATCTCCTGGATAAAATGTTCAAAGGCCGTTTCATCTTTCAGCACCATTTTTCCCAGGTCTTTCAGGCTGACGATCTTTTTACTATCCATGAATGCGCTTATTCGCCGAAAAACCGAAGCTTCTGCGTATTCGGTAAAATCGTATCCATACACAAACCTTACAGATTCCAGGAATTGCCTGTATTCTTCATTAGCGATCATTCATACTGTTTTTAGCATCCCTCCTATTTATTTATAAAGCCATACACGCATCAGCGACAACAGCTGGTCTATGTTCACCGGTTTGGAAATGTAATCGCTCATGCCCGCTTCCAGGCACTTCTCCCTGTCGCCTTTCATCGCCTTTGCCGTTAATGCAATGATGGGCAGTTTATCAAACCGGTCCATCCTGCGGATGGCCATGGTAGCTTCGAATCCGTCCATTTCAGGCATCATGATGTCCATGAGCACGATGTCGATCCCGGGATGTTTGTCCAGCATTTCGAGGGCTACCTGGCCGTTTTCCGCTACAAAGCATTTCATACCTTCTTCTTCCAGCACATTGGTCAGGGAGTATATATTGCGCATGTCGTCATCAACGATCAGCACTTTTTTATTTTTCAGCACTTCTTCGGTACGGTGTAGTTTGCGAATGATCTGCTGTTTTTCTTTTGACAGCTTTGCTTCCACCCGGTGCAGGAACAAGGCTGTTTCATCCAGCAATCGTTCCTGTGAGTCGCTGGTTTTAAGCACTACGGTATTGGCCAGTTTTTCCAGTCGCCGCGCTTCGTCCTTGTTCATATCCCGGCCGGTATATACAATGATCGGGATCTTGTTCAGCTGTTCATTTTCTTTTATTTTTTCCATCAGCTCAAAACCGGTCATATCGGGCAGTCCCAGGTCAATGATAATGCAATCGAACCGTTCATGCTGCAACATGTTGTATGCCTCCTGCCCCGTGTGGGCGGAAAAGGATTTTATATCGCTGTTGCCAATGAGCTCACGAATGGCCTTGTTCTGTGCTGCATTGTCTTCCACCACCAGCAGTTTTTTCAGCTTGCGGTTTATAAACTCCTGAATGCGGTCAAAGGCGTCATGAACGGCATCATGGGTAAGCGGTTTGCGAATAAAGTCAAACGCCCCCAGCTCAAGCCCTTCTTTGCGCCGGTCGTACCCCGACATGATCTGTACGGGTATATGCCGCAGTTCCGGATCATTTTTCAACAGCTTCAATACTTCGGAACCATCCAGCACCGGCAGCTTCATATCCAGTATTATTGCGTCGGGGCGGTAATACCGGGCCAGGCTCAATCCCGTGTTGCCCTGGTGGGCTAAAATGCCCTTGTACCCTTTATTCCGGGCACTATCCAGCAGCACTTTCGCAAACACCACGTCATCTTCAATGATGAGGATGGTTTTATCATTATCCCTGAGGTTATAGCGGTCGTCCTCCGCATCCTGGTGAGGCGCAGGCACATGCGGGGGGATAACCGGCAATTCCTTTTTGACGGCCGGCTTGCGTATTTCTATGTTCTTTTCTCCACTGGTCACATTTTCCGTATCAAATTTCAATGGCAGGTACAACGTAAAGGTGCTGCCCTTACCTGGTGAGCTTTCCAGGTGTATTTCGCCACCCAGGGCGCCGGCCAGTTCCCGGCTTATAGACAGTCCCAGACCGGTGCCGCCATATTTTCTTTTGTTTGAACCGTCGGCCTGCTGGAACGCTTCAAAAATAATACCCTGCTTACTTTCGGGGATACCAATACCCGTGTCGCTAACCGAAAACACCACCACCTCGGGCAGCTGCCTCAATTTTTCATTCCGCAAAGACACATTGGGCCGTTCCAGATCGATGCGAACGTCAATCTTTCCATCCTGGTCGGTAAACTTGAAGGCATTGGACAACAGGTTGCGCAGGATCTGCTCCAACCGTTGCTTATCGGTGTGCAAAGGCGAGGGAAAACGTTCCTCCTCATAATATATATTGAACTCGATGTTCTTGCTCTTCGCCACCTCCGTGAATAGCTGCTTAAGGCTGTTGGTCAGTTCGCTTACCGGCACCTCATTGATCTCGATCTCTATTTTGCCGGCTTCCACTTTCGACAGATCGAGTATTTCGTTGATAAGTGTTAACAGGTCGCTGCCGGAGTTGTATATATTCGTGGCGAACTCAACATCCTTGGGAGAGAGTGTTTGGTTTTTGTTTTCCGTTAATAGTTGTGACAGGATCAGAATGCTGTTAAGCGGCGTACGCAATTCGTGCGACATATTGGCCAGGAATTCCGATTTGTATTTACTGGTTGATTCCAGTTCCCGGGCCTTGTTTTCTACCTCCATTTTGGCCAGCTCCAGTTTTTCTTTTTGTTCTTCCAGCAGGTTGGCCTTTTCTTCCAGCTCTTCATTGGTTTGTTGCAGTTCTTCCTGCTGGGCCCTTAGCTCGGCTTCCGAGCGTTCCAGCAACCTGGTCTTTTCACTCAGCTCTTCATTGGTTTGTTGCAGTTCTTCCTGTTGCGCTACCAGCTCTTCCGATTGGCGCTGGGTTTCTTCCAGCAACTCTTTTTGCAGCACCCTTACCTGTGCTGAGTTGATGGCAATGCCAATATTTTCTGAAACGATCTTTAATAATTGCAGGTCCAGGTCGGTGATCTCACGCACCGTTCCAATTTCAATTACGCCTTTCAGGTAGTTGTCGAACAGGAATGGGTATACCAGGATATTTTTAGGGGTAACCTGGCCCAGGCCTGAATTTATTTTTACATAATCGTCAGGAACATTGGCAAATACGATGGGCTTCTTTTCCCTGGCCGCCTGTCCTACCAGACCTTCCCCTATCTGAATACTATTGGCGTTTCCCTTCCGGAATGAATAGGCATAACTACCTGCCAGCAACAACTGGTTGCTCTCCGCTACATAAATGGCGCCCACCTGGGCTTTAAAATAAGGCGTAAGCAGGTTAATGATCTGCTGGGCAAGTTCCTGTACAGTTTTTTCACCCCGCAAAATGTTATTCATTTCACTGGCGCCTGTCAACATCCAGGTGCGCACCTCATTTTCATTGGAGAACTTTTGCAGGTTCAGCTTCATGTTCTTCAACGCCTTACTCAGCAGATCGGCATCGCTGCGTACTGTTATGACCGGGCTATAGTCACCCCGTGCGATCGTATCTGCTATTACGGTATATTCTTTCGAGATCTCGACCATCCTGTTAAAAGAGGCAGCCAGGTTCCCTATTTCATCTCTGGTATTTGCAGGAACAACAATATCTGTTTCTCCCATTGCAATGCGATCTGCCGCGGTTTTGATCACCGATAATGACGTAACAATGGAACGGATCACGAATATCAACAGGAGCGAAATAAGCGCCATCAACACTATTACAATGATTACGCCCCTGATAAAGGCGGCGGAAAGAAATGCGAGCTTTTCTTCGGCCAGTTGCCGGGTCTCCAGGGTAGAAAGGTCTTCCTGTGCTTTTAATTCGTTTAAAAAAGTAGAGATATTTATGCGCCAGGTATTCACCGACATGGTAGCCGCTACGTCGGGATCATTAAATACCGAATCAATCATTGCTTTAGCCAGTACAATGGCCGGGTTGTTCATGCGGGAAGTAAAAGCAGCCTGCTGTTCAGGCGTTGCATTCATATAATACCTGTGGAGCTTTAATTCAAATTTGCCTTTCAGACTGGCAAAGTCTGCGAACTCATGTCCCTGGAATTCTTTCTTTAAAATGGCAATATGCATGCGCATGCGCAACTGGGCCAAAAAACCGATCCCGTTCAACAGATAGAAATGCGCTTCTGTCATATTCCTGATCTCTGGGTCCTGCGCACTGCGATAATTTGCATTCACTTCGTCCAACAGATGATTGCTGATGTTGGTATAGGCATTGGTCATTGTATCCACATCTACCTGGAACTGATTGATACTTCCCCGGATATCGCCGATATTATTCAGTACAGCAAACTTCTTATCCTTTTTCTGTTCTTTTAACAGCTGGTTAAGCGCAGCAATGGTTTTGTCAGTTTGCATCCGCTGATTCAACATTTCCGTTTTTTCTTCCTTTCCACCAGTGCTGAGATAACTGATGGCATAACCGCGTTCTTCCTGCACACTGTAAATGATGTCTGCAATTTTTTCAATTTCCGTTACATAATCATGAACCCGGCGCAGGTTATCGCGTTTGGTAATTTTGTCAGCTACATCGGTGGCGAGAAAGTACAGCAATGCCCCCAGGGGAACGAGGGAAACAAGCAGTAATTTGTTCCTGATAGACAGGTTTTGGATAAACTTCATAGCAATAGTAATTAATCAGCAGCATTACGCTTGTAATTGCTGTGGGTATAGAAATTGCTACTACAGACCTTTCCTGCTAATTTTTAGCGCCGGTTATTTCTTATTACTACCGGTGCTGCACCAATTTATTGTCAGGAATCTTAAAACCGGGTGTACTATCAGAATCTTATATGGGACATAAGTCCGTAACCTGTTGGACTGGTTGAAATTACGAAAAATATATTAACAACATGAATTATTAATTGGTTGATTTAGAACGCTAAACGGGGAACGCTAATTCTTTTGATAGTCTTCCCTCCTGAGTATTCAGGCCTTCAATCGAGTAGGTGGCGTAGGATTAGTTCCTACGCCGACCTCTCCCACCACCGTACGTACCGTTCGGTATACGGCGGTTCCCTAATTTAGTAAACGCGCA
>JAJKIL010000474.1 GCA_021154515.1 Niastella sp.
GGATTGGCAACTAACAGGGGCAGAGTAGCCAGACCGGAATTTTTCAGGAAATCTCTTCTGTTTACTGGGGCCATATAAAAGCGTTTGGTTTTTCGGAAGTTAATAAAAATATTATGAGTTAGTACCGGCCTTGCCCATCCGTTTATATATCTTAAAATTGAATACTATTTTAACGAACCTTAAAAAACCATAGCGTGGCATAATTTTTTTCATAATAAGTAAAGCTTGATTATGGAAGACAATAAAAAGAAAGACCTCAACAAGCAGGCGGAGGAAAAGAAGGACAACCCGGTTTCACAACCTGATCCTGAAACCCTTCACAAAACTGATCCCCAGGAAAATATGAAAGGACCACTTAGTTCCCTGCTGAATAAAGAAAGGAAAAATATAGAAGAAAAAGGGTCAGCGTATGTTGATGGGGAAGGAGACGACAATAAATAATAAAAGATGAATACGGGCCGCATCCTGAATAAGGTGCGGCCTTTTTTATTTAGCCTCCGGCTCTTTTTTAGTTTCTTTTACCGTAGTATTATTATCCTTGTCTGTTTCTATTTCAACTTTCTTTAACGATACCGCGTAATCATTGGGCTGAAGGGATGAACCTTTATGTGCACTCCAGGCCAGGGCAAACTCAGCGCCCAGGTATAAAATGATCGCAGAATAATACACCCATAATAACAAGATCACCAACGAGCCTGCTGCCCCATAGGTAGTGCCGATATTGCTTTTGCCAATGTAAAAGGAGATCCCGAATTTACCGATCATAAACAATACGCTGGAGGCGATAGCGCCCGGCAGTACATCTTTCCATTTTGTTTTGGCGTCGGGCAGCACTTTAAAGATCAGCAGGAACAAAACAGTGATCACTGAAAATGAGATCACCAGGTTCAAAATATAAAATACAATAACCGTTACATCAGGGAAGTGGCTTTTCAACCGGTTGCTCAGGCCTTCCACAATAGTGGTCACCGCAAGCGACACCAATAATAAGAAGCCCAGGCTGATAACAATAGAAAAAGAGAGGAACCGGGTCCTTACAAACTGCCAGATGCCTTTTTGCGGCTTTGCCTTAAAACCCCAGATGGTGTTGATGGAATCCTGTATTTCAGCAAAGACCGCCGTTGCGCTGAACAACAGTGTTACTATACCTATTACAGCCGCTGATGTTCCCTTCCCGCTTAAGGAAGCGTTCTTAATGATTGTTTGCAGTTGAAGTGCCGCATCAGGGCCAACAAACTGTTTCATCTGGTTATAGATCTTTCCCTGAACGGCTTCCTGTCCTAAAAAGATGCTGCACAGAAAAATAATCACAACCAGTAACGGCCCAAAAGAAAAAACGGTGGTATAGGCAAGGGAGGCACTCAATTTGAGGATCTTGTCACCCATAAAATTTTTAAAGGACTGTACCAGTACCTGTCCTATGGTCTTTATTTTCTTCATCGGTTCAAGCCATAGATAATACAGCCTAAAAAATTATACCATGGCCTTTTACAAAAGATATCCCCAGTTTAACAGCTTTTTAATTTTTTTACCCGGTCAAGGAAACCCGCAGGCATCCTTCCGCGTATCCTTATTCAGTTTACCTGAGTGTAATGGTTGCAGAGCGCTCTGCGACCCCCTGTTCCTTTAATAATCAAAGAAAAAATCCTATTATGAAACGTTCCCTTCTTCTATGTGTAGGGGGTGGCCTTGTATTGCTAACTGCCGCCTGTACTCATGATCATGATGAACTGCCTGCTGTGACTAATAATGTACAACTTAAACAAAACAATCAGTTGGGTAGCATCCTTACTGATGTCAATGGAAAAACACTGTATTTCTTTTCAAATGATGCCAATGGGCAATCAGCCTGCAGTGGCGGTTGTGTCACCGCATGGCCTGTATTTTATGTAGACGCGCCTAATTTGCCTGCCGGTTTGGCCAGTGCTGATTTTGGCAGCATTACCCGCGCAGACGGCAAACCTCAAACAACCTATAAGGGCTGGCCCTTGTATTACTATGCCAAAGATTCAGTGGCAGGAGATGTAAAAGGGGAAGCCGTTGGTGGCAAATGGTTTACCGCCAAACCTGATTATTCAGTAATGCTGGCTTATACCCAATTAATAGGGAACGATGGGAAGCATTATACCAGCAAGTACGTGGAAGGCGATGAAAGCACTCCTTACCTTACGGATGCGTATGGCCACACGCTGTATGCTTTTAAAAATGACCGGTTCAACGTCAATAAATACACCAAGTCAGATTTCAGCAACAACGCAACCTGGCCGATAGATTCGTTGGGCGCTGTGCAGGGAGTACCTTCGCTGTATAATTCGGCTGACTTTAATAAGATCAATGTGTTCGGTAAAAACCAGCTCACCTACAGAGGCTGGCCCTTATATTATTTTGGACCCGATTCATCAAAACGCGGTAATACGAAAGGCGTGAGTGTGCCAACGCCTGGCGTATGGCCGATAGTGAATCAGACAACAACACCGGCAGTTCCTTAATGCCTGTAGTGATTAAGTAAAAATAGAAGCCCCGGCATTTATTACCGGGGCTTCTTTATAGGTAGTTCAGTCGTGAAACGTCAAACGTGAAAGGGCTCGCGAAATTCCAACCTTTCTTTCTCCCTCCTGGTCAACTGATCAACTGGTCAACTCAAATCTCAAACCTATCCAGATTCATCACTTTATTCCACGCCGCCACAAAGTCCTTTACAAATTTCTCTTTCGCATCTGCTGCTCCATATACTTCGGCTATGGCTCTCAGTTCGGAGTTAGAACCAAATACCAGGTCGGCGCGGGTAGCTAACCATTTTACTTTGCCGGTTGTACGGTCGGTACCTTCATACAGTTCCCTGTCTTCAGAAGCCGCCTTCCACGCTGTGTTCATGTCGAGCAGGTTTACAAAGAAATCGTTGGTGAGCTTGCCGGGATGTACCGTGAATACGCCATTTTTTGAACCATCGAAGTTAGTATCCAGTACGCGCATGCCACCAACCAGTACGGTAAGCTCAGGTGCGGTTAGGGTAAGTAAATGCGCTTTATCTATCAGCAATGCTTCGGTTAACACATGCGATCTTGTTTTGCGGTAATTACGGAAACCATCGGCTTGCGGTTCCAGGTAGCCTACAGATTCCACATCTGTTTGTTCCTGCGTAGCATCCATACGACCAGGCGTAAACGGAACGGTTACGTCATAGCCGGCATCTTTAGCTGCTTTTTTTATCCCGGCACAACCAGCGAGTACGATCAAATCGGCCAGTGACACTTTTTTACCACCGGTTTGCGCGCCATTGAATTCCTGTTGGAGCGCTTCCAGTTTGCTCAATACTTTTTGTAATTGCGGTGGATTGTTCACCACCCAGAATTTTTGCGGGGCCAGGCGAATACGGGCGCCGTTTGCGCCACCGCGTTTATCGGTTCCGCGATAAGTAGAAGCCGAAGCCCAGGCAGTGGAAACCAGTTCTGAAACCGACAATCCTGATGCCAGTACTTTTTCTTTCAGGGCGGCTACATCCTTATCATCGATCAATGGATGGTTCACTGCAGGGATCGGATCCTGCCAAAGCAATTCTTCCTTCGGTACATCAGCACCCAGGTAACGGGCACGCGGACCCATATCGCGGTGCGTTAATTTAAACCAGGCGCGTGCAAATGCGTCGGCAAATGCGTCGGGGTTTTCCAAAAAGTGCCGGGAGATCTTTTCATATATCGGGTCGAACCGTAAAGACAGATCAGTGGTAAGCATCGTAGGCAAATGCTTTTTGGCGCCATCATACGCATCGGGGATAATGCTGTCTGCATTTTTAGCCACCCACTGGTGGGCGCCACCGGGGCTTTTGGTCAACTCCCATTCAAACCCAAACAGGTTCTCAAAGAAGTTGTTGCTCCATTTGGTAGGCGTTTTTGTCCAGATAACTTCCAAACCGCTGGTAATGGTATCAGCGCCTTTACCGGATCTATAACTGTTGCTCCAGCCAAGGCCCTGCATTTCCAGGTCAACAGCTTCAGGTTCTTTACCAACATGGGTAGCGGGCGCCGCACCATGGGTTTTACCAAAACTGTGTCCACCCGCAATAAGGGCAACAGTTTCCTCATCATTCATCGCCATACGGCCAAACGTATCACGAATATCTTTTGCGGCAGCAATCGGGTCTGGATTTCCGTCCGGACCTTCGGGATTAACATAGATCAAACCCATTTGCACCGCAGCCAGCGGTTTTTCGAGGTTGCGGCTGTGTACATCGCCATCAGCAGGTTCGTCGGACGATAAAACGCCATGTCCCTCCACTACACCGGGCGAACCATGCGCATAACGGATGTCGCCACCCAGCCAGGTGTTCTCAGCACCCCAATACACATCTTCATCCGGTTCCCACACATCGGGGCGTCCGCCCGCAAAGCCAAACGTTTTAAAACCCATCGATTCCAGGGCAATATTGCCGGTAAGGATCAACAGATCGGCCCAGGAGATCTTGTTTCCATATTTCTGTTTAATAGGCCACAGCAGTCTGCGTGCTTTATCAAGACTCACGTTGTCGGGCCAGCTGTTCAGGGGCGCAAAACGTTGCTGGCCTGAACCGGCGCCACCGCGGCCATCAAATACCCGGTAAGTACCGGCACTGTGCCAGGCCATGCGAATGAACAGGGGACCATAATGCCCGAAATCCGCAGGCCACCAGCTTTGTGAGTCGGTCATCAGGGCATGCAGGTCTTTTTTTACTGCTTCCAGGTCAAGACTTTTAAAAGCTTCCCCATAGTTAAAGTCTTCGCCCAGGGGATTCGATTTCTCTGAGTGCTGACGCAGGATGTTCAACTTTAACTGGTTGGGCCACCAGTCGCGATTGCGCGTACCGCCACCGCCAACATTCTGTTTTAGGCTGCCATTGTGAAAGGGGCATTTACTGATGTCATTTGAGTCTTTTTCCATTGTTATAAGTTTATTGAAAGAACAATTGCTTTGTTGGGTAGGGGTGCTAAAATTAGGACTTTGAGGAAATAAGCGAAATCAATTAATTCTATAAATTGATAGGTAAAACCTATATTGGCAGAAGGGGACAAAATGTTATTTTAATTATGTGTTTTATGCCAATTTGACTTTTGTCAATGCGCCTGTTAGGTACTTTATGAAAAGGTACAGTATTTGAAACAATTCAATTACAAAACAGCAGATTATAATGGAATATAAAGACTATTATAAAGTATTGGGAGTAAATAAAACTGCTTCACAAGACGAGATAAAAAAGGCTTACCGCAAGCTGGCTGTTAAGTATCACCCCGACAAAAATGCGGGGGATAAAAAAGCCGAGGAAAAATTCAAGGAAATAACCGAAGCCAACGAAGTGCTCAGCGATCCCGAAAAACGTAAAAAATATGATACACTGGGCGCCAACTGGAAACAGTATGAGCACGCAGATTTTAGTGGTGCGGGCGGCGGCGGTTATGGTGGCCAGCGGGGCGGACAAAACTATTATGAATATAACGGTAACGCCGAAGACCTTTTTGGTGGTGGAGGGTTTTCTGACTTCTTCAATTCCTTTTTTGGCGGCGGTGGAAGTGAAAGAAGCTATAGCGGCTTTCAACAGGAAATGCCGGGCCGGAATATTGAAGGCGAAGCAACCATAACATTGCAGGAAGCTTTTACCGGCACCGAACGCATTATTGACCTGGGCACCGAAAAGCTTAAGGTTAAAATAAAACCGGGCGCTTATGAAGGGCTGGTGTTGAAATCGAAGGGTAAGGGTATGAAGGGCCGTTCAGGCAAGGCCGGCGACCTGTTCATCACAGTGCATATACAACCGAACCACGTATTTAAAAGAACCGGTAACGATCTGCACATAGATGTACCCGTAGATGTGTTTACGCTGATGACGGGCGGCAAAGTGCCGGTTACAACTCTTTCAGGTGAAGTGACCATCACTATTCCCGAAGGATCGCAAAACGGTAAAAAGCTACGGTTGAAAGGAAAAGGAATGCCTGTTTATAATGAGCAGGGCGTTGGCGACCTGTATATAAAAGTGGAAGCCAAATTGCCCGATTCATTTACTGAAGAGCAAAAAGAGCTGATAAAAAAACTGCAGGATAGTTTTAAAAAACAAAAAAACTAGTGGTATGAAAGAGAATTTTCAAAGTGTATTGAACGAAGATAAACCGGTGCTGGTTGATTTTTTTGCCGAATGGTGTGGCCCCTGTAAAGTACAGGCGCCGGTGTTAAAAGAAGTAAAATCAGAGATCGGCGACAGCGCCCGCATCATCAAGATAGATGTAGATAAAATGCCCGCCATTGCGCAGGCTTACCAGATCAGTGGCGTGCCAACCCTGATATTATTCAGGAATGGCAGGCCCGTTTGGCGGCAATCAGGTGTTGCCAGCAAAAAACAGTTGGTTGATCTGATTAAACAACATGTGTAGTCAGGAGAACCCTAATAAAGGGAAATTATCAGGGTTTTACCAGCTCTACATTTAATGCAACCGGGCCCTTAGGACTATTTTGTACTTCAAAAGTAACCTTGTCATTCTCTTTTATTGCGATTGATAGCTCGTTCACGTGTACAAAAATTCGCTCTTTGGTGAGGCTGTCATTGATAAATCCGAACCCTTTGTGGTCGTTAAAAAAGCTTACCACTCCGGTTCTTTTTTCATTTGCTGGTCTTTCTTCCTGTTTGGGAATACTGATCTGCATTTCTTCCTGGCGGAATACTTTCTTTTTCCTTGGATCGGGCGGAACAGAGGTTAAATTACCATTTTCATCAAGGTAGGCAATCATATCATCAAGGCTCTTGCCTTTTTCCTTGTTATTCTTGCGTTCCTGCATTTTCTCCAGCTTGTCCTGCTGTTTTTTCTGGCGTTTTTTTTCTCTTTCTTTCTTGTTAAATGTTTCTTGTGATTTTGACATATTTATTTTTTCGTGATTCCTGCCTGAGCAGGATTTTTGGTTTCGTGCGTTTTAAATGTGCAGACTAAAAGTTTAATAATCTACGGATTGTAATATCTGAGTAAAGCAATAAGTAAGGAAATAGACCTGGCTTTTACCGAATGAAGCCCAATACAATATGCGAAGCTCAAATGAATACTGGTAAAGGTACAAAAATTTATTGATTTTTCGAAGCCTTTGCCTTGCTGCATTTATTGATTTGTTAAAACAATGTATAGGGGAAATGCTTGATTTTTGCCGGGGAAATGAGTAATATATGAAGGGGCCATACAGCACCCTACTTCGCTATATCGATCTTCACCTTTTTGTTTTTGATCTTCTCCTCCTTGATCGTATGCAGGGTATGGCTGGCTTTTGATTTACGGATAGCTACAAAAGAAAAGAAATCCTTTACCTCAATTAACCCGATATCTTCTTTCTTCAGTTGTCCTTTGTTGGTGAAAAAGCCTACAATGTCTACTTTATTCACTTTGTCTTTTTTGCCAGCACCAATGAAGAACGTTGTCCATACGGGTTTTTGCGGCAACTCGGCAGTTGGCGGTAAGTCAATGGTGGCAGGTTCGGGGGTAATATATTCAGGTAAATGTTCATGTGGCGCCAGCATTAAAATAGCGGTACCGCTGGCATCCATGCGGGCGGTGCGGCCATTGCGATGTGTAAACGAATCCTGCGAAGTGGGGAGTTGAAAATGTACAATGTAACGGATGTTGGGAATATCCAGTCCGCGGGCAGCCAGGTCGGTGGTCACCAAAACATTGGAACTGCCATTGCGGAACTTGCATAAGGCCACGTCACGGTCGCGCTGTTCCATAGCCCCGTGGTAAAATACACTCACTATTCCTTTATCTTTCAAAAAGGCGTTTACCTGTTCTACAAATTCGCGTTGGTTACAAAAAACGATGGTAGAACGGTTGCCCAGGTGGCAGATCAGTTTGAATAACGTTTCGGATTTATCCCTACCGTCGCTCCATACCATTTGAACAGCCAGGGCGGCTGATTTCTCCCCGGTTAAAAAGTTTATTTTAACGGGGTTTTGCAAACCCACGAAATCCGGCACTTCTACCGCTTCGGTGGCTGAAGTCAGGATCCGTTTCTTCAGGGCAGGTAGCGAACTTATAATAAACGACATTTCTTCATCAAACCCCTGTTCCAGCGATTTATCAAACTCATCCAACACCAGGGTTTCAATATGGGTGGTAGTAATATTGCCGCGGCGGATATGATCGGCCAACCGGCCCGGTGTGCCTACAATAAGGGCCGGAGCCTGCAACAGGTTGTTTTCTTCTGTTTCCCGCTTATGACCGCCATAACAACAGGTGATCTTGAAACCAGTTCCCATTTTTTTAAATACCTGCTCAATTTGCAGGGCCAGTTCCCGCGAGGGCACTATGATCAAAGCCTGGGTTACAGGCCGTTTATCCAGTAATTGGGTTAGGGGTAACAGGAATGCCAGCGTTTTTCCAGAACCGGTATCGGCCAGCAAGATCACCGCATTGGAAGTTTTATTGGCTTCCAAAGATGCCTGCTGCATCTCATTCAACTCATCAATCTGTAAATTCGAAAGCGTGTTCTCAATAGAAAATATAGTTTCCGCCATTCGGCGAAAGTACGTCAATTTCAAGGGATTTGCGGGAGAAAGCTTACTACAGATTCAGCAATACCCCATTGCTCAAACTGAAATAAAACTTTTCAATAGGTACCACCGGGGCAGTGTCGTATAATCCGGTGAAGGAAACGGATAAAGCAACATGCCTGCCTGCCTTTACATTCCATTGGGCATGGGGCGCAATCCGGGGTTTAAAACGGTCGGGGCGGGTTTGCAGAAATACATTGAAGGTGATATCGTTGTTGCTATTAGGGTCCCAGGTAAAGCGGATATAAGAGTTGATTTTCGTAAAGTAGTTGGTGATGGGTGTAACATCGGTTGGTAATTTTGCAGAATCCACCCCCACATAGTCCCATTTCTCTTCTTCATACATCAATCCCAAACCGCAATTAAACTCAAAGCGTTGTCCTTTAGTGATATTATACCTGAGATTGGCGCCGGCCAGCGTCCGGTGTTCGATGCCGCGTTTATTATCCCATTGATATTGCAAAAAAGGCTCGGGTTGTAATTTGTTTTTATAGTTATGCCGGTAACGCAGGTGAACGAAACCGGCGTTTAGAATGTCATCGGGTCCATTATAGGTGAACCGGTAACTGGCTGCCAGTATAAACAATTCTTTGTACTGCTGCAACATGGCTTCTGCCGTATTGGTAGCATCGTACAGAACGGTTCTTTGCCGGTCTATTTCCAAACCGGTATTTAAATTAAGATCAAATTTAGCATGGTGCACATAATCCGTCGTATCGGTTTTGTCGATGTTGAGGATCTGCGCATGTACCAGGACGGGAAAAAGCATACCTGTTAATACAGGAAGTGTTTTTAGCTTCATAGAGGAAAAGAACTTTTGAGATATTGTAAAAGATCGTCGTTTTCCCAGCTGCCTGTATATTTTTCTCCATTGATAAAAAATGTGGGCGTGGCGCTTACGCCGCTGCGCATGCCACTGTAAAAATGGCTATCCACTTTTGTGGCCAGGTCTTCCCGCTCCATATCTACCGTAAACTGGTCCATTTGTAAACCAATGCCGGCGGCATATTCCAGCAAGGCTGTGTGATGCAGTCGTTTTTGATTTTCGTAAAGAATATCGTGCATCGTCCAGTATTTGTTTTGCAATCCGGCGGCTTCTGCTGCCAAAGCCGCCATCCGCGCCTGGGGATGAATTTTAGAAAGCGGGAAATTGCGGAATACAAATTTCACCTGCTGGCCCACCCGTTGCAGCAGGTCCTTTACAATCGGGTGCGCCCTGCCGCAATGGGGACATTGATAATCGCCATATTCAACCAGTTCAATAGGAGCGTTCATTGAACCAAAAAGATAATCTGTTTCGTTTACGGGAGTTCGTAAGGGCATTTTAAGCTTTTTTGGTTTTATCCATTTCCTCCAGGGCGTCCATAATGCCATCAGCGCCGGGGTTTACGCCCACGGGCGACAGATAATTCCAGGCAATGGTCCCTTTTTCATCGATTACGAACAGCGCTCTTTGGCATTCGCCGATTTCCTCATTGTACACGCCATAGGCCTTTGCAACGGCGCCTTTGGGTTCAAAATCTGCTAACAGCGGGAAATGTAATTTCCGGTCGGCCGAAAATGACATATGACACCATTTCCCATCTACTGAAATACCTATGACCTGCGCATTGGCTTTGTGAAAATATTCGAGCATTTCATTATACAACGCCATCTGGTCAGAGCATACCGGGCTCCAGTCGGCGGGATAAAAAGCGAGAATAACCCTTTTGCCCTGCAGGCTGCTTAATTTGATCTTTTGGTCGGGAGTAGCATATAATTCAAAATCGGGCGCTTGTGATTGGATAGGAAGCATATTAATGATTTGTACAAACTTACCGATTTAATGAAAAAAGTCAGCACGGCTGCCGCACTGACTTTCTATTATCTTTTTTAGGCATTTGTCAACTTTTCTATATCGAACTTTTTCATTTGCATATACACCTGTATCACTTTTTGTGCTTTGGCAGGATCGCTTAACAGTTTGGGAAGAATGGCAGGCACAATTTGCCAGCTTACCCCGAACTGGTCTTTTAACCAGCCGCACTGGCCTTCGCTGCCGCCGTTCGCGGTTAATTTTTCCCAGTAATAGTCGATCTCTTCCTGGGTTTCACAATCCACCACAAAGGACACGGCTTCATTGAATGTAAACTGCGGACCGGCATTCAGGCCCATGAATTTTTTGCCATTCAGTTCAAAGGTTACCACCATCTGGTTGTCGGCGGTGATCTTGGAATTTTTGAAAATTGCGCAATAGAAAGTAGCGGCGGCCTGAGCTTGTCCATCGAACCACAGGCAGGGATAAATTTGATTATTCATGTTCTTGTTATTTGTGTTTTAATTGATAACACAAAATAACGGCGGAGCAGACCGCCAAAATAGAACAAACCCGACATTATTCCGACTGGCCAAATTTCAGGTACTCTTTGGGCGTAATGCCGGTAAATTCCTTAAAAGCGCGAATGTAATGGCTTTGGTCGGCATAGCCGTTGTTAAAGGCGATATCGCTGAGCTTGCTGAATTGGTGGCCGTTGAGTTGTTGAAAGGCGTTGTTGAACTGGGAAATACGTCTGAACAGGCTGGGGGCGATGCCGATGTTCTTTTCAAACATGCGTTGAAAGGTGCGTTCGGTAATATGCAATTCCTGTTGCACTTTTAACAGGGCATCTTTGGAGGCATTCTGCGCAATGGCCAGGGTGGCAAAGCGGATCAACTGGCAATCGGCTTTGGTTTTCGTGATCAGGCTGAATACGTATTCATCCAGCAGGGCAAGCATGGCTGTTGTGGATCCCGCATTCAACAGCTGTTCCTGCAGTTGCCTGGTCGTGGCCGCATCCAGCAGGTTCAGGTCGATGGGGCTATTGGTGAGTTCCTGGGCCGAAACGCCAAAAAGGTTAAATAACGCAAAGGGTTTAAAGAAATAAGCGATGAGCGTAAAGTTATCGCGAATAGTCAGTGTTTCGGGGAAAACGGTTTGTCCAAACAGTGTGAGGTTGTTGGTGTTATTCTGAATGGTTCCTTTGGCGGTTTGAAATAAAAGGGTAGGCGACCCATTGGCATACAAGGGTAAGGTAAATGGATTGGTGACCAGCACTTCCTCGATAACCAGGATCCTGTCTACATAGTTGCTGATCTTTTCGCAAGGCAATGGTTGGCTTACTTTCATTGTTTCGGTATTGACCAGGAATGGTCAAAGATAAGGGAAATGAAAAAAAGCCATCCCGAAAGATCGGGGCGGTTGCATATATGGGTAAGGGAATCGATTAATTCACCAAGTACGTAAGCCTTTCCTTCACCCCGGAACAACCCGATTTTAAGTATCTTGGGAGCTTATAATAAAACCTAACGATTTATATGCGGATCTTATTCCTGGCAATTATCTGTTTGGCGCCCGTGATGCTATTGGCGCAAAAAGCGCATACCGGCACCTGGGGCAATCAGGGGAATGGCACTTATATCAATCCGGTCCTGAATGCCGATTATTCCGACACAGGTAACCTTACTTCTTATCAAATCACTTCCCTGCAGGTGTTGGGTCAGGTGTGGGGCTTTTTAAAATATTATCATCCCAATGTAGCTAAAGGGCAATTGAATTGGGATAGTGTATTAATTGCAAAAGTGCCTGTATTTCTTTCCGCCGGTAATGCGCGCCATCTTAATGAGATTGTGCTAACCTGGCTTAATGAGTTGGGCAAGGTGGATAGTTGTATGCAATGCGATAATACGCTTACGGGCAGGATCAATTATAATTTTGATACAGTCTGGTTAACCCACAGTGTTTTTAATACTTCGATAGTAAGTAAACTACAGCACATCCTGGCCAACAGGAGCCAGGGCGAAAATTACTATGTTACCTATGGTAAGAGTCGTCAAATTAAAATTAAGAATGAAGAATTGTATAGCAGCCCGGGTTTTCAATATCCATCACCTGCCTACCGGTTGTTAACGCTGTTCAGGTACTGGAATATTGTAAATTATTTTTCACCCTATAAATATATTACTTCTAAAAAATGGGAAACGGTTCTGGCTGAATATATCCCGCAATTTTGCCAGGCAAAAGATGAATTGGAATATCAATTGAGCATTATTAAAATAATCAGAGAGCTGGAAGATGGGCACTGCGTCTTTAATGGTTTGGGCTGGTCACCAAAAGTATCGCATCTTTTAGGAAGCTTCACCCATCTGCCATTTTTGTGCACTATTGTTGAAGGCAAAGCTGTTGTTGCTTTTATTACCAACGACTCTTTATGTAAAGCACAGGGAATTGCGCTGAACGATGTGATTGTTTCTATAGACGGTGAAACCATTGAAGAGCGTATAAATAAACTCTGGCCGTACATTGTCGCAGCCTCTAATGAGGAAGGAAGGCTTTTTGCTTTGTGCAGTTCCTATTTGTTTGCAGGAAATACAAACACCTGTACCCTCACCAGGCTAACTCCACAAGGGAGCACCAACCAGGTGGTTATTAAAAGATCCAATACCTCTTTGCCCTATGCACCACCTGTACCTGTTACATGGAAAATGCTTGCCAATAATATTGGGTACATTAACATGAGCGACTTGTTGGTAAAGGATGTTGAAAAAATAATGGATAGCCTTGCTGCTACGCGGGGAATTATTATTGATATCCGGAATCATCCTAATGATACCTGGCCGGCTATTGCGGCCCGATTGAGCTCACATAAATTTATAGCGCCCAGGTTGATCTACCCCGACCTCAGCTTTCCGGGATTCTATAAATATTACGACGACTGGATAGCAGGAAAGGAGCAGGATGCGCCATACTCCGGAAAGGTAGTGCTGCTGGTAAATGAATATACAAAAAGCCATGGCGAGTATAGTGCTATGGCATTGCAGGGCGCTACAAAAACGATAACGATCGGTAGTACAACCGCAGGCGCTGATGGGGATGTTACCGATTGGTTTGCTTTGCCCGGACGATTCAATACCCGGTTCTCAGGCCTGGGTGTGTATTATCCTGATGGTACTGTTGCGCAAAAGAAGGGTGTTAGAATTAACATCGTATGCAAGCCAACCATAAAGGGCTTGCAGCAGGGTAGAGATGAATTGATAGAAACAGCTATAAAGGTCATTAACGGGCAATAAACGCTACCATTATTCGAGGCGACGTTTGTCTAATCCACCTCCCAATTCGCCTACTTCACGGTTTTTTGCTTTTACCGCCCTTTCTGGCGGCCCATCTTTGTGTCATCAATAAACACAAAACCAACAAACATGAAATCAAGATCAACAAAAGCAATCTACTGGGCAGGCGTAATTTTAACTTCTTTATGGTTTGGAACCAGCGGCGTATGTGAATTGACAAAAAATCCGCTCGTATGGGACATTACTTTACAACTGGGCTATCCTGCACATTTCATTTACATTTTAGGTGTTGCCAAAATATCCGGTGTGCTGGTGCTGTTAACGCCAAACAAATTACTTAAATTAAAAGAATGGGTTTTTGCCGGCATCTTCTTCGATATCACTTTTGCCTTCTTTTCGAAATTAAGTGTGCTGGGCTTTGCAGCAACCGTTGATGCCATCATTGCCTTTGCAATGGTTTCAGTAACTTATGTCATGTTCCGGAAATTATACCCTCAAGCAACTGCTACGGTGGCCACCGCTAACTAAATTTTAAAAACTATAAATTATTATAATAGCATGAAACCTTCAAACATCATTCGTGGCCGTTTTTTAATGGCAGCTGTATTTAGTCTTATGGCTAATTTTTTACAGGCGCAAAATAACTTCGACATGATAAAACAAATAAAAGCGGGCGTGCTCGATATTGGCTATGCCGAAGCAGGAACGCCCAGTGGACAACCGGTTATTTTGTTGCATGGCTGGCCTTACGACATCTATAGTTATAAAGAGGTATCGGCTTTATTAGCGGCTAAAGGATACCATGTGTATGTTCCTTATCTGCGTGGTTATGGCACCACCCGCTTTCTCGATGCGGCCACGCCACGTAACGGACAACAGGCCGCCCTGGCGACAGATGTGATCGCCTTTATGGATGCCTTGAAAATTGACAAAGCCATCATTGGCGGGTTCGATTGGGGCGCGCGTACTGCCGATATTGTGGCCGCTCTTTGGCCGGAACGTACAAAAGCCCTGGTGTCGGTGAGTGGTTATTTGATCGGCAGTCAGCAGGCCAATAAGGCGCCCTTGTCGCCCAAAGCGGAATTGTCGTGGTGGTACCAGTATTACTTTGCCACCGAACGCGGCGAAAAAGGATATGAAGCCAACCGCCGTGATTTTGCCAAACTGATCTGGCAAACCGCTTCCCCCGACTGGCACTTTACCGATGCGGTTTTTGCGCAATCAGCTGTCGCGTTTGACAATCCCGATCATGTGGCCATTACCATTCATAATTATCGCTGGCGGCTGGGATTGGCTCAGGGTGAAGCCAAATACGACGACCTGGAGAAACAACTCGCTGCATTCCCGGTTATTACCGTGCCAACAGTTACCCTTGAAGGAGATGCCAATGGTGCGCCTCATCCAGACCCAGCCAACTATGCGGCTAAATTCAAAGGCAAATATGCACACCACACTATAACAGGCGGTATCGGTCATAACCTGCCGCAGGAAGCGCCAAAAGCTTTTGCAGATGCGATAGTTGAGGCAGATGGATTTACTAAATAAATTCAGGGTCACTTGGGAATTAAAGAGACTGTTGGTTTTCAGTCCCATCCGCCAACTGGTGGATAGGGCTTTTTGCTATTCGTAATTAAAAAACAATGGTCAGGTAGGGACGTTTGTTAACATCGGGATAAGCGCTGTGACAAAATATTCTCGAATTATAGTAATTTTCATTTTGCAACTGCATCATAATACCATAATTGCCGTTGATGTAAATGTCCCTTATGATTTGTGTAACGTCAATATGTATCAGGTCCAGGAATTGCGCATTGGTATGCGGAATGAGTACCTGTCCTGCAGTAGTGGTAGGCGGTTGGTTAAACCAGGTAGTAGAGTCAGTTTTCCATGACCAGGGACTTGTTACCCGCCGGATATAAAACGCATTGTTTGTTCCATAATTGGCGTGAACGCGGTCTCCGTTTCCGGGAGCTGGATGTGAGAAAAGTGTAAGGTACGCGCTTGTTGGTGGTGTTGAACTGCCACAGCAAGGGAGCGCGGAAAACCGCATTAAAGGCCTCAGCACAGTAGGATCACCTGAAACAGTCCAGGCGAGACAATCTAACTCCTGTGCAGGGTTGGCAGACCAGTTAGTGTTTCTATTCAAAACACCAACGTTTAATTCAATATTGGCCGCTGTTTCTGTGGTCGGCTCTGCCCGTAATACGATTGTTTTGTGTGCTGCTTTTTCGGCGGGTGGTGCTGATTTTACATCTTTTTTGCAGCTTATAATGATCAACGGGAGCGTAATAGCCAGTATTACCGGCATGTTAAGAATGGGATAAGATTTCATAAACGAAAATTTAGTTTCAAATACAGATATAATATGGGCAACAATTTAAACAGGTTTTTTCTATACTGTTTAAATACATCTAACGAATTAGTAAGCGCGCAGTTTAGGCTATAAGCGCGTTGTTTTGACCGATAACGTTGTAGTTTGAAATTATAATGAAAGTTGATGTGAGTGAAAGCGCTATTTGCCTTTATTGATCCGCTTCTCCCGGATCTGCTTCAGCGTTGTATTAAAAGTAGAATCCCCCTCCTGCGTTTTTGAAAGGCCAAGCCGTTGCGACAAATAAATACCGGTATGACCGCTGAAATAATAGGCAGTAAAACAGGCAATGGCATAATATAAAATATAATCGCCGCCAAAGAGTTCAACCCCCATAATGGTACAGGCAATGGGCGTATTGGTAGCGCCCGCAAACACTGCAATAAAACCCAACCCGGCCATCAGATCGATAGGCGCACCGGTCAACACGGCAATGGTATTACCTAATGTAGCGCCGATAAAGAACAGCGGTGTTACTTCTCCGCCTTTAAAACCCATCCCAAGCGTGATAGCTGTGAATAATATTTTCCAAAACC
>JAJKIL010000475.1 GCA_021154515.1 Niastella sp.
AACAACTCTTATGTTATCGAAGCCTGCATAATAACCTTTTTCAGTTGGGCCGTTGCCATAATTATGCATATACAAATACATTCCGGTATTACCTGAAGTACCAATCAGCTTGGTAAGATCGGTTAAGACAGCGCCTTTGCCATCGCCTGCTGTAGCGCTGTTTGCCCTGAATGCTGACAATGGTATAGTAACGGTAAGCCACCTATTGGTTTGAAAATCCACAGGGCCGGAAGGAGAGCTCCATGGCTCCCATCTGAACATGTACCCGTTAATATCAGTGGTTATACACAAGGACCCGCCGCTCCATGGTTTTGCCACATTCAATTCAAATTTAAGGGCCCAGTTTTCCGGTGCATCTCCTATGTTTGATGCGGGAACCCATTGTGCGGCATTGAGGCGAATGGCTGTAGAACTGTTATTTCCGTCACCACTGTTCATAGGGGTACCATTCAGCAGCATATACATGGAACGATTTCCTGCTAAAAGCGGATCATAAGGAGGCCAGCCCGAGTTGGGGTCACCCGATTCAAGCGAAGCGCCGCCCCACCATTGCCATCCGAATGAATTGCCCCATTCAAAATTGCCAACGATGCCGGTATTAATATCATTCACGTTAAAAATGGTGGACGCCGTGCCATAGAGTGTCGTTATAGTTACAATACCCGATGCAGAGAGTGTGGGGCATACAAATCCAATAGTCGTATAATCCGGAGAAACATTATAAGTACTAATGGTAGCTCCGGCAAAAACAAGGGATTGAATGTCTTTAAAAGCCGCCCCAACAATGTAAACCGAGTCACCGGCATTGGGGTTCTCGTTTGAGATCAACAAGATACTCGGCTTACCTACTGCATAGGTTTTGGTGGTGCTGGCTGTACCGCCCTTTGCTACCACAGTTATGATCCCACCGGGCACCTGGTCCTTTGGCGGACAAACAAACCCTATCCGCGTACCCATTGAATCTACATTGTACTTCGTGATAGTGGCGCCGGCAAATTGTACGCTTTGCACTAAAAAGAAGCTGGAGCCTGCTATATATAAAGAATCGCCAGGGAAAAATGTTTCGTTACTAAGTCCTGTAATAACAGGCGCCGGATAATTGAAATTGAACTGGTAGGTAGTAGTACCGGTAGTAGTTACATAAGTAACTGTATTGAGCAGATCCGCCGGAACGCCGTTAAACGGAATAACCGAAGGAATTTGAACGACAGCCATATCGTTGGCAAAATCCCCATAGTTGAAACTGGCTTCAACGCCGTCGAAACGAATATGAAGGGCGTTCTTCAAATTCTGCCCGTGAATGACCACCCACTGGCCCGGTGTTATACTTGTTACAACCGTATCATTGGGTGCGGCCGCATAATTTCGGATAGATGTTATTGTTGGTTCTGCGCTGGCCTTTTCCTTTTTACAGGCAGGTAGTATGATCACAACCAGCAATGCTATGGCGGAAAGATATTTTATACAATTCATCGTTAGTGTGTTAAAGGTTAATAATAAGGCACCGGTGGCTCGGCCAGATTAGGGTCGGCAGTCAGTTCAGAGGCAGGTAACTGCAAGGTGAACGCCGCAACAGTAGCCTTTACAACAGCGGGGTTAGGGTCACCGGGGGTAACCGTTCCTTTATCGTACGAAAACGATATCCGCTGTTGATTGTTGAGCAGATCCACTGCCTTGTTAGGGTTCCAGTAAGAAAGCCGCACCAGGTCTAACCAGTATTGCCCTTCAAAAGCAAACTCAATCCTTCTTTCTTTCAGCACACTATCCATGTTTATCGTTGTAACAGGATCGATACCAGCCCTGGTCCTTACCTTATTAAAATATTTCAATGCTTCGGCATTGGCGGTGGTTCCATTGTTTCCCAAAAGAGCTTCAGCATAGACCAGGTACACATCCGCCAGGCGAAGCAGGGCGTCATGTTCAATAGATGCCGTATAGGTCATAGCGGGCGCATTGTTATCCTTTTCGTTGCCGATAATATGCTTTTTCATACTTTGCCCGGTGGCTTTATATCCCCCTGCTGCCGCATTTAATTCAGGATAAAAATCTCCATTGAGCATAATGGTGGCTTTTCTTCTTACGGTATCTTTTGCAGAATACTGCAGGAACAGATCGTACGTAGCGTCCAAAGAAGTCCATCCACCGTTACGTTGCGGGTTAATATCACTCGAAGGCGAATAGGTAAGCAGCAAATTCCCTTCTTCCCAGCCAATACCGGCACCGGTAGCCCATTGCAATGCAAACAATGCTTCGGGATTATCGTTGTATTGCGATCTGAACAGGTTATAATAACTACCCAATAAATTCAACCCGCTTTTATTGCAGACATTGCCGGCATATTTTATGGCGCTGTCTAAATAGGACTGGTTACGGGTGCCGTTGCCCTGGCCCAAACCAGCCATCGTGAGGTAAACTTTGGCCAGCATGCCCTGCGCCGACCAGGTGGTTACCCTGCCTCTTTCTTCGGTTGTATGCAGGCTGTTTGCCGCAAATGTCAGATCATTGGCAACGAACTTATATACATCGGAAACGATGGCACGTTTTACCAACGGGTCCTGTATAAGCTTGCTGTTGTCTTCAATGATGGGTACGGCGCCCCACAACATGGCCAGGTAATAATAGGCCGTTCCGCGGATGAATTTTGCTTCCCCCAACGCGGCATTTTTATCGGAAGCAGCAATCGTTTTATCTGTTTTTTGTTCTATTGAGTTAATGACCGTATTGCATTGACCGATTAAATTGTATAATCCCTTCCAGCCACCCTGCATTACGCTGTTGCCTGCCGTAATGGTGCGGGTATACAACTGCTGCCAGTCACTGATCCATTGGCGGTTGCCGTTGCCGCTTAAGATATCGCCCAACGGCAAATAGGCTTCGTGATGCCATACGCCCCAGGTAGCACCGCCATAAAGGCTTGCGGTAGCCAGTCTTAATTCTGAAGTGGTTTTATAAAAGTTGTCAGCACTTATTTGCGATTGTGAAGGACGGTCGAGATAGCCTTTCTTACACCCGATACAGGATGTAACAACAAGCGTGGTCAGTATAATTATATTAATGTGTTTCATGTGCTAATTTTTATTTTTTGAATTTTGCCACATGTTATTCGCCATAAAATTTTCATCGCCGGTTGGTATAATAGCTCGAAAATTTTATGGCTCAGTTCATGATCTCAAACTTTTTTATCTGGTTAAATTCAGGTTCGCTCCGAATGTAAATGTTCTGGGTTGGGGATAATAGCCGCCATCCCAACCGGCCTGCAATGGATTCCAGGACCCGATCTCGGGATCCATACCTGAATAATTGGTTATCATGAAAGCATTCGAAACAGTTACATAAAATCTAAGCGCATGCATATGCACTTTAGATAATAATGCTTCGGGAACTCTATACCCCACCGAGATATTTTTGCATTTGATAAACGAACCATCTTCGATCCAAAGATCAGACGGGCGGCCATTTTCATTCGTATTATCATTTCTCAGGCCTACAATTTTTGTATTCGGATTCTTCACATACGCGTTGTAGAGATTAGCAGTAGACTCCGTAGGATCTTTATAGGCAACCTGGGCATAATCCATCACAGACCTGAAATAGTTGGTATTGTTCTGCGGATTGGTCTGTGTGATCAATAACTGATTGAACACCTTGTTTCCAACATTGGAAGTGAAGAAAACGTTCAGGTCGAAATTTTTGTACGAAAAAGAGTTGTTAAACCCTAATTGGAATTTTGGAATGGGAGAACCCAAAACCGTTTGGTCTTTGCTATCAATAACCCCATCCCCATTCAGGTCTTTATATTTTCTATCGCCATACCAGATGCCGCCGCCACTAGGCGTAATGGGATAAGGAACGCCGCTTTGGTTTACCGGCAGGGCATGCCCGGTAAAATCTTCCGGGGTTGCAAAAACCCCATCGAATAAATAGCCATTGAAAACCCCGATCGGCTGGCCAACCACTGTTTTTTCAAACACATATCCATTGAATGTTTGCGACAGGTTAGCCGCATCGCCGCCCGCACCCAGGCTTTTTATTTTGTTTACGTTGTGTGAAACGGTAAAGTCGGTTCTCCAGGTGATATCTTTTGTTGTAATGTTGGTAGTACTGATCTTCAGATCAAATCCTTTATTACTAACAGCGCCCACATTCACAATAGGCGCCTGCATGGCCCCGGGCGACCAGGAAGTGGTAGTTCCCGAAAACAAAGGCAATGGCAGGGCCAATAACAACCCGTCTGTCTCCCGATCGTACAGGTCAAAGGAGAAACTTATTCTGCCGTTCAGGAACGTTCCGTCAACGCCCACATTGGAATATTTTGTTTTTTCCCATGACACGTACGGGTTGGCCAGGTTATACTGGAATTGCGCCGAGCCCGATAAACCATTATTCACCGACGACAGCAGCGTAACAAATCTATTGCTCGGTATTCCCTGGTTATTGGTAATACCGTAGCCTACCCGCAGTTTTAATTCGTTGATAAATTGTACATTCTTTAAAAACGCCTCATTATTTATTTTCCAGGCCAATGCGCCGGAATACGTATTCACCCAATTTCTGCCGGGTGCAAAATTGGATGAACCATCCCTGCGGATATTCCCTGTTAGCAGATACCTGTCGCTCCATCCCAGGTTAATCCGGCCAAACCACGATTCAAGCGCCGGTCCTGACCCTTTTCCCCCACCATTGGTGGCCGTATTGGCATCGCCGCTGCTAATCGCCGTCACAGAATTGGAAGGGAAATTTTGCCGCGCTGCCGATAAATTTTTATAAGTTCTTAATTGCGTTTCAAGCCCCGCTAACACATATACATTTAATTTTTCAAAGGAATGGTTGTAAGTCAAAAAATTTCGTACTACGGTATAGATGTTCTGCCCGGAGGAAGAAGAGGATGAATTGGTGTTATTACCCACGTTCCCAAATTTATAGGTTGGGTTAAAGGACGCTTCGGTATTAAAATCAAAATTGCCCGACATTTCATTCCTCAGGGATAAGTCTTTATAAAACTGGATCTCGGCATAGGCATTTCCAAACACCTGGTTCCTGTTTTTCGTATGCGAATTTAAAAGCGCCAACCCCACAGGATTCGGAACAGGGGTGATCCATCCTGATGTATTGGTGATACCACCCCAGGTGCCATCCAGGTTTCTTACCGGGATATCGGGTGTTAAGATCAAAGCATTGGAAATTACACTGGAAGAAGTGGCATTCACATTTTCGTCAACGTGACTCAATTGCAGGCTGGTGCCTATTTTCAGCCAGTTGGTTGTTTTGTTGTCGAGGTTCAAACGAACCGAATATCTTTTAAAGTCAGAGCCAAGGGCAATACCTTCCTGGTTGAAATAGGAAGCCGATAATAAATATTGGGTACGGGCATCGCCGCCATTAACAGTAATAGCATGGTTTTGCATGGGCGCTTTACGAAATAATTCCGCCTGCCAGTCGGTCCCTTTTCCCAGGTATTTGGGGTTTACAAATTCCGGCCTGGCATCGAACCCCCACACCGTGGCGCGGTTGTTCAACAACGTGGCGAATTGCTGCAGATCAACCGTAGGCAATCTTTTAGGCAATTCCTGGTAACCATAATACCCATCGTATGAAATGGTGGGCGCTCCTACGCGGCCTCTTTTGGTTGTAATTATTATAACCCCATTGGTAGCCTGCGAACCATAGATCGCGGTGGCCGAGGCGTCTTTTAACACATCGATACTTTCAATTTCCGCACTGTTGATGGTATTTAAAGGATTTGAACCACTGCCGGGATCGCCCGGGGATGGAATAATAACCCCGTCTATCACATACAG
>JAJKIL010000476.1 GCA_021154515.1 Niastella sp.
AGTAGCTCATGCGCAAAAAAGAAATAGAGGTTTCGAAGGGGGAATCGTTCTTTTGTTGGGAATAAAATCTAAATTCCATCGTTTCTAATATTACAGATTTTCACTATAATGAAAAACCAACACCCTTTAAAAATATTCATCCTTGAGGACGATGTATGGTATGGCTCCATGCTGCAGCACTACCTGGCGCTTAATCCTGACTATGAGGTTAAACGTTATCACAATTGCAAGGATTTCTTCAATCACCTGCACGAACGGCCTGAGGTTGTAACGCTTGATTATTCCATGCCCGATATGGATGGCAGCGAAGTGCTGAAAAAGATCAAGGAAGTTGATCCTGGTATTCAGGTGATCATCATTTCGGGTCAGGAGGATATTAAAACAGCCATCAACCTTATAAAGAACGGCGCCTTCGACTATATTGTAAAAGATGATGATGCCAAAGACCGCTTGTGGAACAGCCTGTTGCATTTGAAGGAAATTGACGGCTTGCGAAAAGAAGTGGAGCATTTAAAAGAACAGGTTGGAAAGAAGTACGACTACTCGAAATACCTGATCGGTAAAAGCCCGGTATTTGAGAAAGTATTCAGTTTAATAGAAAAAGCCTGCAAAACCAATATAACTGTTTCCGTTACCGGCGAAACGGGTACGGGAAAGGAAATGGTGGCGCGCGCTATTCACTATAATTCCGAAAAAAGCAAAAAGCCGTTTGTTGCAGTGAATGTGGCGGCTATTCCCCGTGAGCTGATAGAAAGTGAATTGTTTGGACATGAAAAAGGAGCTTTCACGGGCGCCATTACACGCCGCATAGGTAAATTTGAAGAAGCGCATAATGGTACGCTTTTTTTAGATGAGATTGGCGAACTGGACATTAACCTGCAAGCCAAGTTGCTGCGCGTGTTACAGGAGCGGGAAATAACCCGCGTGGGGGGAAATGAGATAGTGCCGATCAATGTGCGCATCATTGTTGCTACTCATAAAAACCTGCTGGAAGAAGTACAGGCAAGAAGGTTCAGGGAAGATCTGTATTATCGTTTAATAGGATTACCCATACTGATACCACCATTGCGCGAGCGTGGAAACGATATTGTTATACTGGCCAAACATTTCATGGACCTGTTCTGCAAAGAGAACAATACCGATAAAAAATTACTATCACCTGAAGCGCAGCAACGATTGTTGAACCATGCATTTCCCGGTAACGTGCGGGAACTGCGGTCGGTAATTGAGCTCTCAGTAGTAATGGCCGATGGCGATACCATTTTACCCGAGCACATCACTCTTAATTCCAGTTCCTCGGTAAACGACCTGATGAATAAAGACAGGACCCTGAAAGAATTTGAATTACAGATCATACAACACTATCTCGATAAATACGACAAAGACGTATTGCTGGTAGCAAAGAAGCTGGATATAGGTAAATCAACCATTTACCGCATGATACAAGCTGGTGAATTAAACGTCCGGTAAAAATGGGCACCTGGCATGAAACCTATGAAAACCATACAGGAACAACAAAATGATGCACTCCCTTCATTCTACGAAGAGGTGGTTATGAATATTCCTGCAGACATTGCAGTATATAATACGAAGGGCGAATTCCTGTTTATTAATTCAGCGGTTATAAAAGAGGCAACAACGCGGGAATGGCTCATAGGTAAAAACATCGATGATTACTGCCGTATACAGCAAAAGCCACCTGAATTAGCCGTCCGCCGGAAAGAGATGATAGAAGAAGCTGTGCAAACCCGGATGATGCAGAAATGGGAGGAGCGGTTTGAATACCCCGACGGACAGGTTAAATATCACATCAGGCATATACAACCGGTATTGGATGAGCACGAGCAGGTAAAGTTCTGCATTGCATATAGTATTGATATCAGTGAGCAAAAACGGGCAGAGGAGTATATACAATTGAGTGAGAAGAAATACCGTGACCTTTTCAATTACAGTCAGGCGTGGATCTGCACGCACGATCTAACCGGCAGGTTATTATCTGTAAATCCTGCTGCAAGTCTGGCGCTGGATTATACGGCCGGCGAAATGGTAGGGCGTAAACTGGTAGAATTTTTACCTGAAGAAGACCTGGCATTATATGAGTTGAACTACCTGCAACCGATACTGCGGAGTGGTAAATCGGAAGGGGTGTTTCGGATACAAGGCAAAACCGGTAAGGTAATTTATTTGCTGTACCAGAATTATAAGATGGATGTTCCGGGCATAGACCCTTATGTAATAGGTTTTGCCCAGGATATTTCAGACAGAGTAAAAGTGGAGCGGGAGTTGAGGCAGGCAAAGAAACTGACGGAAGAAGCAGCCCGCGCCAAAGAAATTTTTCTGGCCAACATGAGCCATGAAATACGAACACCCATGAACGGGGTATTAGGCATTGCAGGGTTACTGGCCAAAACCAATTTAGATGAGCAGCAGCAGAATTATTTGCGATTAATTCAGAATTCCGCCAATAACCTGTTATTACTTGTGAACGATGTGCTCGATCTTGAAAAAATTATATTAGGCAAGCTGCAGTTTGAACATGTAGTATTTTCGTTGGCCGATCGCATTGAGCTTTGTTTACAATCGTTTCTTTATAAAGCCGAGGAAAAAGGTATTGGGTTGGTATATGAGAATTTGCTTGGTGAAGAGCTGATAGTGTTGGGCGATCCATACCGGTTAAGCCAGGTAATGAACAACCTGATTAACAATGCCCTGAAGTTTACCGAAACAGGTACCGTAACCATTGAAACCCGTTTACTAAATAAAAAGGGTGATGAAGCCCGGATAGCTTTTACTGTAAAAGATACCGGAATTGGCATAACCGAAAGTCAGTTAGGATTGATTTTTGAGCCATTTATGCAGGCACATGTAGCCATTACCCGTACACATGGAGGAACCGGTTTGGGATTAAGCATATGCCGGGAATTAATAACCATGATGGGCGGCGAACTGAAAGTGGATAGTGAGGCAGGAAAAGGTTCATGCTTTAGCTTTGAATTACCCTTTGCAATTAGTTCATCTAAACTCAATCAGTCAACCGTGACACAAGACCTGAATTATCAAAGCCTGGGCAACAGGCATGTTCTGGTGGCCGAAGATGTGGAGTTGAATCAATACCTCGTCAGGCATATTATGGAGTCATGGGGATTTACCGTAGACGTTGTAAACAACGGCCGGGAGGCTGTTGCCATGATACAAAAGAATAAGTACGACCTGGTGCTGATGGATATACAAATGCCTGAAATGGATGGAATAGAAGCCACAAGGGCCATCAGGCAGTTGGGCGATCCTGTTAAAGCGGCTATTCCCATTGTGGCGCTTACAGCCAACGCCTTAAAGGGCGATAGTGAAAAATACCTGGCGGCAGGTATGAACGATTTTCTACCCAAACCATTCAATGAACAAAAGCTGTTCATTGTAATATCAAATAATTTAAAATCAGGTGCCGGGGCACCGGCAACTACACCTATGAACGAATCAAACACACCTGTTATGGGCGCAGAGGAGAAGTTGTACGATCTGAATATGGTGCAAACCATTTCGGGCGGCGATACCGGATTTGTTAAAAAGATGGTGCAATTGTTTTTGGAAACGGTGCCGCCATCAATGGCAGACCTGCAAAAAGAAACCGTGCAACAGAATTGGGTGAATGTAAGCAAGCTGGCGCATAAGTTAAAAGCAACGATCGACAGCATGGGCATTACAAAAATAAAAGAGGTGGTAAGAACCATTGAAACGAATGGAAAGAAGGGAGAAGAACTGGATAAAATACCCGCACAGGTACAGGAAGTTATTATTGTACTGGAAGCCTGTATGAAGCAGTTAAAACGCGATTTTGGTCTATAAAGAAAAATCGGAGATCTGAAGCTTTTTGAACTTCTTACCTCCGACTTCTTACTTCAATTTTCGGCCGTAGACCAAAAACTAACCCGGCAGGCGGGGAATATGTTTTTCCAATTCTTTGATCTGCTTAACAATTTCTGCAGTAGTAGGCTTCAGGGCCTTGGCTTTACGGAAGAACTCTTTTGCCGCGCGAAACTCCCGTTTGTTCATCATGATGTTACACATTTGCAGGTAGGCGGCCGCTTCATTTTCTTTATCGGGCAAACCTTCACGAATGGCCTGGCGAATGTATTTTTCAGCTTGTTTAAAGTCGTTCTTTTGTAAGGATATCATCCCCATTTGCAGCATACTGGCGCCTTTTACCTCTTTCATGGGCGTACCCAGGTCGAGGCCTTTTTTCATGTTCTTTTCTGCGGAATCAAAATCCTGTTCCATCATAGCCAGCTGACCTTTAAAGGTAAAGAAGGCGGAGCGGATGGGTTTATACAGCAGATTGGGATATTTAATAGAATGAAGAACGCGTTTGGCGCCATCAAGATCGCCGGCTTCCATATGTTCCTGAATAAGGCGAAGGGGACCAATAAAAAAGTGACCGGCAATAAGGATCAGGCCGATTAAATAGGCCGGGAAAGCGGGCCAGAAACCACTGTACACATTGGCCAGTACGCCCAGAGCTATCAGCGCCAGACCCAGGTATAGGCGGTAGCGTATAAGCCATGAATAAAACTTCATAAACCTTTATTTTTTAAGGACTGCAAAGATAGGCTGAAAAACCCGAAGTCGGAGTTTTAACCATAGCGTACTGCTCTTTGCTCAGCCAGGACCTGCCGCTTATTTATTGTCGTCGTTGATCTCGATCCAATAGCCGTCGGGGTCGCGAAAGTAAAGTTGTTGTATGCCGTCAACCCTTTTGGTGACGGTGTTCTTTTCACCGGCCCAGTTTTCATATTCTATCCCGTTTTTTTTGAGATTAGCCACAAAATCGTTGATGGAAGGGACGCTAAAACAAAGGTGGGTATTTTTTTCGTGCGTGGTTTTTGCGATGGCGCCTGAAATAACATGCAGGTGACCATGGGTGCCAATGCTGAACCAGGTATGGTGGCCATCGTGAAAAGGTTCAGGAATAGTATCGAGGCCGATCACATGCTGGTAGAAATGGGTGCTTGTTTTCAGGTCAGTTACATATAAGGCAATATGGTTAAGGATAGGCTTGTTTTGAGCGCTGGAGGTCATGGTAATAAATGACAGTGTCAGGCCCAGCGAGAATATGTAAAAGGCTTTTTTCATACAGGAATCAATTATGCTGGAAGTTAGGAAAACCAGCACAACCAGCAGCAAACAAAATTGCACGGCCAGGAATTGGCCGTGCAATTCGCTTAATTTTTAGTGACGGTCCCAAAAAGCTGGCGGTTCAATACCCAGGCTTCTCAGGTACACATACGACTGTCCACGGTGGTGGATTTCGTTATCAATAAAATAGAAGATGAAAGAAATACCGGTACCGGGCCACTGGCCAAAAGCCACAGTTTCCTCTGCAAAACGGTGAGGTGGAAT
>JAJKIL010000477.1 GCA_021154515.1 Niastella sp.
CAGCTATGATCGTATAAAAATTGACACTCCTTTTGTTAACCAACGGCCGCTGTTTGATATTACAGACAAGGATATAGCAAGGCTGAAAAAGTCAGGGTCATGGGAGGGTATTTATTATTTCAGGCGCGATTCTTCTATTAAAATTGCTGTTATAAAAGACCCTACGGCTCTGCATGATTATGTGGGGGTAACGCTTGAGTCAAAGTTACCAACCTGGAAAAAAGGCATGATCAAGAGTGAAGGCAAGCTGATAAATGACAGTGTAATGAAGGGATTGTATTATATGCGCAACCACCGGCCCGAAGAACAGTATTTTGGTCTGTGGGAAAATAATAACAGGATCTCAGGAGATTGGCTGCGCCAGGGAGCATCTGTAAAACAGGAAATTGCTCAAAATGCGTCTCCCCAAAAGCCTTCACCGGCAATAGATGCACGAAGCCTTTCTGCCAATACGTTTTATATTAAAATGTCCAGCTTTGGCCCGGCTGCCAAACGGCCCATAGACTCCATACTAAAAGCGAATGAACAATTATTAAACACAATACCCAATCTTATTCTGGATGTACGCGGAAATGGGGGTGGGGGAGACGCTTGTTGGGAGCCATTTATTCCTTATATCTATACTAACCCTATTAGAACGATCGGGGCAGATGCATTAGTGTCAGAAACGAACGTCGGCATCTTAAAAAAACAATTAGAGAATAAAGAACTCTCCAAAGAAGAAATTGACTACTACAACAATAAACTTACCTTATTGGAAAAAGCAAAAGGACGGTGGGCAGTAAGTAATGCTGATATAATTGATTCGGCCTTCACTGTAAAAGCGTTTCCAAAAAAGATCATCATCATAGTCAACAATGATTGCGGCAGCGCTGCAGAAGAGTTTTTACTGGCGGCACGGCAAAGTTCAAAGGTTACATTGGTGGGAGAAAATTCTATAGGCAGCCTTGATTATTCAAATGTACTAAACGTCCCGTTTTTATGTTACCCTTATATATTGCAATATCCTATCACCCGCAGCCGGCGTCTTGATCTTGGCCAGGGAATTGACAATGTAGGTATAGCCCCTAAAATATACCTGCCGAAAGGGAAGGACTGGCTGGAAGAAGCGTTGAAAATAGCGGAACAACAATAAATTAAAAAATACCCGGGTTTATTGATCTACCTTCACCTGTTATTCATTTGTTTGCACTATTATCATTCTATGAGATTACAGGTTAAAAGAATTAATGTACGATTGTACCCCGATGCAAGAAAGGTTATTCCCCGGTTTTTTAATACAGGCAATGAACGTTCCCTGGCACTTATTAACAGGGTGCTGCAAATGCCAGACAACGAAGCCAATAATCTATTACTCCAGGTTTATAAAGAATTTTCTGATCGCTATATAGATATCCGGGCAATTTTGGATAAACATTTTGAGTTGATAAAACGTTTATTGCCGCAGGAAAAACTACATACGGTATCAAAAGAGAAAAAATTATTGATCGGCTCTTATTTTACCATGGAGTATTCCCTGGAACACGCAGCCCTGTTTAATCCATCTATCGTGGAAGATCCGGATCAGTCCGGAGCAGCAGCCGGCGAAAAAAATGTGATCGTAAGTTTCAGGGCTACCGGCGAAGGTCATATTTCATCGTTGTTATTTAAGCGTGGGAAATTAGATAAGGATGCTATGATCCATTTTGAACCGTCCGGCAAATACATGAACGAAGGACAGGTCACTCAACAAAATAGCAAACTGAAATATGACATGCTCACCATGGTAAATACCGGTTATGAGTTGCATTTTTCAGCCGATACGTTGCTCTCTGAACGCGTTATTTTTCCTATAGCCTTAACAGAAAAGAATGGAATTGAGGATGCACGGTTTGTAAAATTTATCAGGGAAGATGGTTCCGCCACCTATCTTGCCACTTATACGGCCTATGACGGTTCTTTTATTTTACCGCATGTAATTGAAACGACCGACTTCCTTCATTTTAAGATGTCACCGCTTCGTGGAAACGCGGCCATTAACAAGAATCTGGCTATATTTCCCAGGAAGATCAATGGTAAGTATGTTATGTTATCCCGTATTGATGGAATCAATAATTACATAATGGTCTCCGATGACCTGTATTTGTGGGAGAATGCAACCTTATTACAGCAGCCAGTGTATCCCTGGGAATTTGTACAGATCGGCAATGGCGGTTCGCCTGTTGAAACAGAACGGGGATGGCTGGTGATTACGCATGGTGTGGGTCCTATGCGTAAATATTGCCTGGGAGCCAGTTTGTTTGACTTAAATGATCCTTCCCGGGAACTGGGCCGGTTAAAAGAACCGTTACTAATGCCTGAGGAAGATGAACGATATGGCTATGTTCCCAACGTGGTTTATACCTGCGGTGCAATCATTCATCATAATAAAATATTCATCCCATATGCCATATCGGATTATGCTACTTCATTTATCACGATCCTGCTGAACGAGTTGCTTGATAAAATAATGGCTGAGTAATAGCTATTTTCATTCGGTCAATGCCAATGCTACCACCAGGTGTGATATCCAGTAAGCTAATGTACTTTCTGCACCCTGGTTCAAATTGACCCCTTCACAATGCAAGCCATCTGCACAACCACCGGTAGCAACATCATATAAAGGAAGTCCCAGATCGTTCTTCCCCAAAAACCACTGATAACTTTTATACATGTTATCGAGGTATTGTTGTTCGCGGGTAAGCCTGAAGGCTTGTTGGTAGTAAAGGATCATTGCCATTACGTCAATACCCTGTTGATCGAATTGCGCAGTGGTCCCGTTCTGTTTGCACCATCCCTGGTTGCCTATCGGTCGCAACGTATCATTATGAAATACTTTTGATTCAAGGAATTGCATGGACTCAAAAGCAACGGCCAGGTATTCCTCGTCCTGCGTTACCTCGTAAGCATTTAATAAGGCCAATGGCAACATGGCGTTGTCATAGGTAAGTACAGGTTCAAACCAGTGCCACGTATCTTTTTTGTTCTCTTTGTACATGCCGACCATTTTGTCGGAAAGACGAATTACCATGTTCCTTTTCAGGTCGTCGGGATAATTGCATTTAATAAACTGGCAAATACCTATAATAGTATTGGCCATACCACGTAAAGAAACAAGTCGTTGAACATGAGGGTATGCTTTGGCAAATATTTCCCGTCCCGTTTTCACCAGTAAAGTAGAGGGGCCATCATTGATCAAAAAACCCAATGCCATCATGGTCCTTCCAAATGAGTCTTCCGAACCCCGATCTTCATGGCTGACCTTTGCATAGCTCATGAAATTTCGAAAGTGTCCATCGTCTGTTTGCATGTAATGAATAAAGCTCAGGTAAATTGGTAGAAGACGGGCGGCTGTTTTATTCTTTTTATTCTTGCATGCCCATACTGTAAGTAGCAAGGCCCGTGAATTGTCATCAATACAATAGCCTTCTTTCCTGTTGGGCATAGCAAACATGGCATGCTGCATAATGCCGGTAAGATCAGTTAAGTTGTCAATATGCAGGAAATTCAGATCCGGCATTTGAGCGGCGCCTTTAAAAGCCTGCTTTCCGGAATGCAAAATATCTCTTGTTCCCATAATAATTTTTTGTTTAAATAACAGGCTGGGCGAACTTTTTAGCCTTCTTCACAGGTCTTCCCAGGATGTTGTTAAATAATTCCACGTGTTTGCCCGCTACTATATTCCAGACGGTATCCCTGGTTTTCAAAAAGGCATAATAACGCATTTTCTTTCTTACGCTCCTGTTTTTCAGCAGGTGAATGGCACTTTTTGCTAATTCATGTTCTTTACCGGATTCAATGATAATGCCGGTTTTTTCATCCAGCATTTCTTTTGCCAGTACAAACGGGTTGGAAATGATCACGCAACCGGCGCTCATAGCATATAAGAACGTGCCGCTAACCGCCTGATTGGGGTCTTTGGAAGTGAACAGGTATATATCTGTCAATGCCAGGTATTCCATCAGTTTTTTGGTAGGTACATATTCATTTACCAGGCGTACATTTTTTTCCAGGTGATTTTCGTCGATCAACTGTTGAAGATAGTTCCGGTATTTTTCACCTTCCTGTTGCAACAGGTTCGGATGTGTTTGACCTAAAACAATATAAATAGCGTGGGGAAATTGTAACCTGATCTCTTTCATGGCCAGTATACCTTTTTCTATTCCCTTGTTTGGACTTAATAAACCAAATGTGGTAAGCACCAGTTTATTTTTAAGAGCGTATCTGTTCTTCAGTTCCATTGCACTCACCTGGCTGTTGGCATGTGTGCCATGAGGAATGATGATGATCTTTTCTGGGCTTATCTGATAATCCTCTATTAGTAACCTGGCCGAATTGGTAGTCATTACAATTACTTTTTCAGCCAGTGTACTTATCAATTGAACAATTTTCAATCTTTTTTGCTCAGGAACCGGCAACACGGTATGGAAACGGATGATAAAAGGTTTCTCAAGCATGGTGAGAAAAGCCAGTAAATAATCACCCAACTCACCGCCATACAAGCCAAATTCATGTTCAATGCACACCAACTCAATAGCAGCATCTTTATTAATGGCAGTAGCCGTATCGATACAGGAATCCAGCTGGAATGCATCCATTACCATGCTAACAGGAAATTTGTAACCCGGTAGCGTATCTTTTTTGTCAAGCGCACAAATGTTTATTAAAATATCACTCTTTATTTCACGGTTGATTGCATTAACCAGGTCTTGCGTAAAACTGGCTATGCCACATTTTGAGGGTGGGAAAGTGCTTAAGAAAAGTATTTTTGATTGGTGGAGATATGTGGTCATGCAAACATTTTTAAAATTAAAAGTAAAGCAGTAATAGTTCATTTATGCCTGTATTCACAGTCATAAAGTTATAAGCCATTTTGTTTAAACTAAGCAAACGGTTATGAGTCAGCGTTAATAAAATGCCGGATCGGAATAAGAAGAAGCAATGGGAGGATCATCCCGGAATGTGATTAAAGGTAGTTGAATTAATCAGTAACAACTAATAAATAATCACCCCCATTAATAAAAGCCAAAAGACCAATAATTGTTTGTACTTTTAATCGGGAACCATTTGAGTTCATCAGCATCTCGTAATTGAATGATTGCTATCAGTTAGCTTCCTTTACCACCTGCTTTTCTCTCAGCTATTTTCACTTCTAAAATTAACATATGAATATTTACGTATCGAATTTGGGTTTTAGTGTACAGAATGATGACCTGAGAAAACATTTTTCGGAATATGGCGAGGTTACCTCTGTTAACGTTATTATTGACAAAGTTACCAATCGCAGCCGCGGATTTGCCTTTGTTGAAATGAAAGATAACCAGGCAGCAGAAAAAGCAATCCGTGAATTGAATGGACTTACTATCGACAATCGGGCAATCAAAGTGAATGAAGCACGGGAGAAACGTGATTAGGCAAATAGCTGTCTTTTACTATTGATAAGCTAAAATATATTTCCATGTATAAGAAATACCTGATCGGAAATGCAGACAATTTCGATCCTGATTATTTTACATTTGTTGCTGATGATCTGGATGTAATTATTAACCAGATAGAACATCTTGCTCCCGATTTTAAAGCGGAGATCATTGTTACCTTCCTGAAAAATCATTGTCTGCAAAATGAATGGATAGCAGCTAACCCGGAGCTGGCGCAATTAGTGGCGTCGAAATCTGTACACTCGGTTAATATCGAATCGCTTTTTGAGAGTTGCCAGCACAATCCCGCTTTCAGACTACAACTGGAAGCGTATTTAAAAGGGAAGCTTGCCCCGGTAGCATTGTAGTAAGGTAGTACGTTCTTTTTACTTGCTAAAAACGATGGCTGTTTTGGTATTCTATAACTGTATGCATTAATTTTATCTTCTCGATGATCTTTTTTTTCAGCGTAGTGTTGAACTTTATCTTTTTAACTTCATCAAGGGCGCTTTCATAAGTGATTATAGCTTCCTTAAAATGCCCGCTATTTTCGTCCTGCAAGGCCCTGGCAAATAATTCAGCGGGTATATTCTTTTTTTGCACGATCAAAAAGCGAATCAGAATAAAAAGGATTGATATGCCTGCCACTATAAAGAAGACGTAAGGAAATAACATAGATCGATTTTTTAATGCTTTTTTGAAGCACCTGTAAAGATGAGCACTTTCCGGCTATTATTGCTCAATAATTAATTTATTTATGCAATGACTTAAATATGAACTGAAATGCCGTCCCGGTCACAGGGACGGCATTTTAATTATAAAGAGATCTATTACGGTATCACCAGTTTGGTTGTAACCGGTTTGCCATTCCCTACAGACAATTCCAGTATATAATCGCCAGCAGGTAATTTGTGGCCGGGTGTAATGGAGATCAGTTGATTGCCATTGGTAACCGCCACTTTGGTGCTGTATACCGACTGTCCTAAATGAGTAAACAATCGTATTTGATAATTACCGGTTTGTTGATTCGCTAACTGCACATTGATCTGCTTGCCGGTAACCGGGTTAGGGAACACGTTTATATGAGCAGCCATTACAGGCTGGCTGGTGTTCACGCGCGCTCCCGGGTGAACAAACGTAACATAGTTAAGGTTGAACCCGCCGGTTAATTCCACGATCCGCAAGGTTTGAACACCTGCCTGTAAGCCGGGCGTTGTTACCGGTACAGTTGTATAGGTTTGCCAGTCGCCGGTATTGGGAACGGTAATGGCGCCGGAAATATTCACACCATTTAATTCAACATAGAACTGGCTGCCATTGTTGGGCGATGCTACGCGCGCCTGAATGGTATATACACCCGCAGTAGTAACGTTCACGGTATATTTCATCCATTCATTGGCGTTCGTCCAACCCACA
>JAJKIL010000478.1 GCA_021154515.1 Niastella sp.
ACTCCGAACACACCTGCATAAGCCGTATTTCCCTGTGAGGAACTTAAGTTAAAGCCGCCGGTGATATAGGAAGAATACAAAGGTCCGGGACCAGCAAAAGTGCCTGCAAAGCTGGCGCCTGTTGAGGATACGGAACCGGCACCGGCTATATGCAGCGGATGGTAGGTAAGCAACCGCACATCGGCGCTTGCAGTTACCGATAAGCTTCCATCGGGGTTACCAGTGCCTGAGGCACGGGCTTCCACACCTAAACCGGGAATGCCTGCCCGAAGTGTTGCATTAGCCGAATCCAATTGAAGGCTGCCATTAGCGCCAATAGAGCCGGCAGCATCTACATGCAATCTGCCTATATTTAAAAAAGTAGTAGCATCCAGCCGGCCGGTGAATCTGCCTGCATCGAGCGTGCCACGACCCGTAAATTCTCCTAAAGTGAAACCGCCTGCCCGTACGTCGCCCTGCAGATTGAAATCACCCTGCGCCTGCGGCAAACCAGACAATAATGTTCCCGAAAAATTGCTTAAGGGTATTTGTGATAGCACCGGAATTCTAAAACGCCCTTCGCCCCTTGCTACTAAACTAAATCCATCGCCCGGCGTACCCAATACCAATCCACCTGTTGCCACTACACCTGCACGCCCCAACGACGTATCTACAGCAGCCGTAGCATTTACATCCAGCAATCCGGAAGTATGGATGTCCAGTGGTGGTAGATCAAGCAAAAACGACGAGCGCCCATGTACGCCTAATATCCCGCTTCCCGATACGCTTCTATCTGATGAAAAAAGATTATGGAACTGAAAACTTCCATTGGCACCGGTTGGTTCCACATCGGTTACGAGCGGCGTTACTTTTACAGGATCCTTTCCCGGTGGGTCCATACCATTGGGGTCGTCGAGCTTTACAGGATTGTTCCGGCAATAGCGATATAAGTTGGGCCCGTCAACGAGTCCTGCCGGGTCGGTGGTTGTCCAGCGGCATAACCACAGCGCATAATAACGGGCGCCGTGATAGTTCAACCCGCTTTCTTCATCTCTTTCCCTGCCGGTATACCGGTAACGTTTTGCCGGAACTTCCCTGGTAGCGTCAATGGTAGAGTAGGAGGTAGTGCCAAACGGGAAATATTCTTCGTAAGAGATCACCTGCGCTGCCTCATCGAGTTCCAAAGCTGCAGACTGTAAATGATTACTGTATTGATAACGGATGAGCTGGGTTTCAACACTGGCTACCGGCTTCACTACCGGGGTATCTACCATGGCGATTCTGTTTTTATCATCCATCACATGCAGGCTTTCACGTTCGAGCACCAGCGTGGCAGCGCTATTATACTCACGGTATATTTCAACTGTTCCCAGGTACAGTCGTTCTTTTTTAGAACCATCGGGCCGTTCAATCACTTTACGAACCCGTTGCCCGCCGGCATTGTACACATAATAAGCATTACCACCGCCACCGAGCCCTGCCTGGTTGAACTGATCGAGGAAATTCCATAGTTCACTGGTAAGTGTTTCCAACCCATACATGTTGCCATGCACATCATAGGAATAATTAAACGTATTGGCCCCGATCGTTGTGGCGGTAAGACGGTTATTCAGATCATTACCATTGTCGTATTCAAAGGTTCTCGTAAAATTGCTGCTCTTTGCTGTGTGCTGCTGCAACAGCATGTTGCCGGCCTTATCGTACTGGTACTGCTCGGTATAATTCCTGAACGCCAGCGCATCATTCGGATTGATAACCGGTGAATTTATAAAAGGATGATTGCGATAACCAGGCGGAGTGCCCACGCCGTCATTATTAATATCCGTTTGACCGGCGTGCTTGCGGCCGGTTGCTTTTACCAGCCGGTACAGCGCATCGCATTCATATTTATTGTAAGCCTTTACCTGTTCCCCATCGTAAAACACATTGGCTTGTGAATCGTCGCGCAGCGCTGTAATGTTGCCAATGGGGTCGAAGGTATAGTTAAGGTCCTGCAGAATAGTGGCGCCACTGTTACGGGTAGTGAGCAGTCGTATTAAACGGAAGGTTTCTTTTTCGTAGGTATAACTTGTTTTAGTGCCATTGCCATAAAATATTTCAGTGCGCTGGGCTTTTGCATCGTAGTTGATGTTTGTAACAAAGGGCGTGGCCGTTGCAGCGCCTCTTATTTTTACATCCACCCCATTAAGCAAGCCGGCCTCATTATACGATGGTACTATGGTGCTTTGCGGTGATGCGGCTACATGCGGCGCAATAATTGTCACCGGCCGGTTCAATGCATCAAATGTACTGCTGTTTTCAAAAATGTCTGTTTCAAGGTTAACTGCACCAATAACCGACCAGTCAATTTTATTTTTATAGTCCTTAACCAGCTGTACCTGGCTGCTCAATACATTTCCCTTGAAATCGTATTGCAAACTGGTAGCAATGCCTGCCTGATCATATTGCTTATATACTTTTGATAGCAGGTTATTGCCTTTTGCAGTGGCAACCGGAACACTTTCTCCATATACCGATCTTTGAAATACAGTAGTAGTACCACTCTCTTCAAGCGTTACCGAAACCGGGCGCTGTAATGCATCGTACTCATTGGTGAAGGCATGCCCTCTATCGTTCCAACTAAGCAAAGCTTTGCCTGTTGCATCGGTCATATTCCAGCGGCGGCCTGCATCCATACTGGTTTGTTTCAGTTTACTTCCCAGCATGCCATAGCTGTATTCCATCGCCACCCTTCCCAATGCGTCTACCAGTTTCAACAAATTGCCTTCAATATCCAGCACATTCCGGTTTTCAATGCTGGTTAGCCCATCCGTGCCGATCGTGAGAAAAATTCTTCCCAGACTGTCGAGATGATTGATAGCGGGCGTGTTATAATGTTTGGCTGCAAGCCATGCGGCACGTACATCGGCATTTGACGGTTCGGGATCAATGGGGTTAGGGCTGCCGAGGTTAACATACCACAGGCTGTCCCTTACGGTATCATTGGCATCGTAGTTTTTTTGCACCCAGGGCGTACATTCAACTTTGCTGAAAGTTTTGTTTGGAAAATCTGTACGGATCAATCTGCCTAAGGGATCATAATGCATAACAGGCGTTACACCCAGCTGAACCATGTCTTTTTCATCATCAAATGCAGGCGCTGTACTAAAGTATGGTTCATACTGTTTTACCGTATTTCCTTTATTGTTTACAATTGTTCTGCCATTGCCTACCCAACGAAGGTTCGGCGAAGTATCGGGTATAGGGGTTACTGTTCCATCGCTGTTCACCTGTAATGCAGCCCCGGCTTCGGCCTGCACTTTCTTTAACACTACATTACCGCCCCCGGTTGACCAGGCATACGCTTCCTGCCATTTGGTTTGATGCAATGGATCGGCATTATAATGTGTTTCCCTCGTAAGCGTTCTTACATAATTTGGTTTGGGTTTATAGTTATTAATATCAAACCCCAATGACTGTGTTTGGTTATACCATTCCGAAACGAAGTACTGCATAACAGTACCCGGGAAATCGCTTGCGCCCTGCATTTCGGTTTTTGCGTCATCGAATTCATCGCCGGCATCAGTGCCTGTTTTCCCTATCGCAAACGATTTTACCACCATACCCAGTTCGTTGAACCGTACGGCCGCTACATTATCATTGGCATCCTTATATACATAAGGGCTCATTACCCGGTAATTAAATTTGTTTACCTGTGTACTATTATTCAGCGCATCGGTTATTTGTTCAATGAACAAAAACCGGCTATCGTATTGCACCTGGGTGTTATTCCCAAATACGTCGGTAAACTGAGTGGGTAAAAAGAAATGAGCCACCTCATAATTGGTTGTACCGGAGGGCAGCCAAAAGTAGTTATCTGCAAAAACATATCCCCCTTTTGCGGGATTGGTTAAAATAGCCGTCAAAGCGGCCAGCGGGATCTTTGGATTAAATACATCATTCAGGATCGCATTATTAAATGCCGCTTTAAAGGTCTTGTGCAACAGCCCTTTTGATTCAATGGTACCAAACAACAAAACAGCGGCGCCATTATCACCGCGATATTGGGTCCTTACAAATTCGATCAATCTTTTTTGCAAGGAACCGTTGGGTGTTACTTCATAATCAATAACCGCTGCATTGTTGCAATCAGTTCTCAGATCCTTCTTCATAAAATAAGCAGCAGGTTTTGCAATGCCTTTTACTTCGAAGGTCTTTGTGTAATGCGGTAAGGGGGCGCGATAATTTAAATGCTGCTGAATGGGATTTGTAAAACCATTTTCGGATAAAGTAATATGCAATGCCACCTGTTCGGCTGCCGGCAATGGATTGCTCTTCCGGGGATACACAATACTGGCGCTTTGCAGTATATTTCCGTAATCATCCACTTCAAAAACAAAAGAATGGTTTGTACGCGGATCGGCCGGGTTGCGTTCATAATGATAAGTGATGGCTTCGCTTTCATGAGAATAAAAAACAGCATACTTGTTCTGGCCAACAGGTTGCCACCATTTTATCAAACAATTATGCTGCTCTGTCACATAAGGCTTTTTTTCATCGGGCGATCCATCCAGGGCATACACCTCTTTACGTAACAGGCTTCCTTTGCAGGCGCGTAATGCCTCGCGGTATTCCTGCACAGATAATGACGCAGGCAATTCCGGTTCTGGTAAATTATTTTCCGGCGCCACCGCATTCTGAAAATATTCATGTGCAAACTGATCCCCTATTTTTTGTTTGTCTAAAAAGGCGCCGGTGTGAAACCATGTTTTTGTAAGCACCGGAGGCTGATGCAGATCTTCTTCAATAGTTGTATTGGTACCGGTCTGTAAAATAAAATGAGTAATATCTTCCGTATCTTTTTGATCTACTCTTCCAAACCCGCGGAATTCCTTTTCAATATGATCATAGTAGCCATGGTGGTAGGTATATTCACTGGCAAAGCGGGTTTTCAGGATGCGGTCGTACACTATAACTTTTGAAACACAATGCACGGGGAATGGCAGCTTTGTTATCCATGGGTTACCTGCCAGTTTATCGCTGATGTAATATTTTGAGGAAGGAGTATATGCCATTTCCAGCTCCTTGCCCATGCTATTTTTATACCCCATCATGATGTGGGGCTTTTTGCTATTCATCAGGTCGATATATTTAAGCGGCATACCGGCGCCGTTTGGCAAAGGATTACTCCATACAAGGCAACTCAATCCCGTTCCCAGTAAATCAATAACATTTATTTTTATAAGATCATTAAAGCCGGGAAAAGCTTCAATCAATTTTGGGATTTGCAAAAAACCATTGCCCTGCTGGTTAAGCCAGAGGAAGCATTTATTGGGTGTGAAATAGACAATATCTGAAGTGCCTGAACCATCAATATCTGCCAGCTTGAGGTTAGCAGTTGTAAACTGATCGTCGAAATCAAAAACGGGCGAATGATCCATATTTATTTTTGCGCCAAATTTCCCATAACCCAAATTCGGCCAATAGCAAACGTTGCCATTGCGTATTCGAACAATATCCTGTAAACCGTCCCCGCTCATGTCGGCCAAAAAGATCGATTGCTTTTCGTCGGAAAAAACCACAGCCGGCCCTTTTTCTTCATCGTTCAATTTTGTTACCCGCTTTGATGCCTCATAGCCTTTTTTCCCTTTGGAGGGATACCAGGTTAACACGTCATTTTCGGTGATCAGCACATCGGCCATGCCATCTCCATTTAAATCAACTAAACGGGTATTGGCATCTCGCAGATTGATATTGGGAACCGATTCAAACGGCGTAAACGGCTGCCAGGTGGCTTCATCGCTGAGCTCAAAAAAACCTTTGGGTTCGCTTTGCCAGTTTACCACCTGCTTTATTCCATCGGCTTCCAGCTCCTGCAACTGCAACTGATTACTTAAGCCGGTAAAAGAAGGCTTTGGCATTACCGGTATTGCCGGTGTAAACCTGCCTTCACCCAGGTTGCTTTTATACAGCCAGGCACCGCTTTGTTCGGTAAGAATGCCCGATAACCCTTCGTTGTACAGGTCAACAAACAGGTAGTTAACATCATCGATCCCCTGGGGCAGGCCGGTCACCTGATCGGGCGCCATTGTATGTACATCAGTGTTCCAGCTATGTGGTTGGTAGGTGAAGGTAAAAGGAGGAAGTGATTGCTGCGTGTAACTGCCGTCGTCGTGTTTGGTATAACCGGTAATTACAGCCTGTTGTAAAAAGGTAAAGCCATCGGCGCCGTTATTGTTATAGGTAAACTGTAGTGATTTTACCAAAGCATCACCGCCCGGCAATTCATTAAAATAATGATATAATAAAACCCGTTTGCATAACCGGCAGGTTCGCACTTCAAATCCCGCACGATAGGACGAAAATGCATCTGTTCTGAAATGCCAGTCGCCCGTTTCATTAAATGGGATATTTATAGGGTCATGTTCCCCATAATCAAATACCGATGCAAACATAAACTGATCAGCTGCCGGAAACACTTCGCCCTGGCTGGTGTAAGGGTTATTGTTTCCATATAAAACACGCTTTAAACAGGTGTTGGCAAAAACAGCGTTGCCATTGGTGCGGTTGTTATTGTGCAGTAACGAAGCATCCATACCCACGCCATCTTCGATCTTATATTCATATAAGATACAATGACCTTTATCATTGTATGAAAATTCGGGCAGCCATTCAAAGATCCGCTTATCGTTCAATGGATCGGTTATGCGGGCCGAAGCGGATTTACCATATAGGGTGGTAACATTATTCTTTGAAATTACCCGCCAGTGAATATAGCCCGTAGCAGGGGCTGTCCACCTTTCAATGAGCGAAAATGCAGCTTCTATCCGTGGCCGGTACCGTCTTATTTTATAAGCAGTTCCAGCCAGCGTAAGATCAAACTCATTTAACTCATAATCGCCATTGCTTTTTTTAATAAAATTCCCCGTATTGTCTTTTTTATACTCAGGTACCAGGTCTTCTGCCTCTGACAATAGATAGGTATCACTATCTACGGCATCTATATATTGAGGTAATTCTTTTTCGGTTTTACGTTTTACTGATCCGTTGCCTAACGACCAGCCCATTCCCCAAATGCCATTACCTGAACCGGAATTGTAACTGAGCGCCAATGATGGGGAGAAACCCCTGGCATCCGTAACAGGAAGCGGAATGGATATAGCTGCTGTACCATTAACCGCATTTACCGAAAACTTTTCATCGATAGATCTTATGGCGCCTCCTCCTTTCGGCAGATTGATCTGGGGCGCCTGAATAGATGGTTCGCTATTTTCCCTGGATGAACCTTTATTTCCGGTTGACTGGTTCGAATTGGTTAATGATGCCTGATCTTCCGGGAAAGAATGTTGAGGCAAAGAGTTATTACCCATAAATAATTTATTTATGAAACAAATATTACCACGCTAAAATACATAGGTAGTAATCGATGCTTTAGCTGATACTAATCGAGTGTTATTTAACCTGGGGGTAGCGGAAATTGGTAGGGGTGGTTAAATGTAGAGTATTTTTTAATATCAGCAAATGCCACAAAGAGGGTATAACAATGAT